>CAITOD010000035.1 GCA_903893935.1 uncultured Sphingomonadales bacterium | reverse complement strand
GGGGGTGCGGGGCGGTGGGTGGCACAAAGTCGCCGTAAGGCGACTTTCGAAACAGACTCTTAGCGGAAGTTGTCGGCGTAGCTTTGCAGTTTCAGGCGGCGCGGTGGGGTCGGGGTTACGTGCACCGCAATCCCGTGGCGATCGGCATAGGCCCTCGCTTCGGCCTCGCTCGCGAACTTGAGCACGACTTGCGCCTGGGTGTCGCCCGAGCCCGCCCAGCCGGTCAGCGGGTCGGGTTTCTTCGCTTCGGCGGGGGCGAATTCGAGCAGCCAGTCGTGCGTGCGGGCTTTGCCCGACTGCATGGCGTTCTTGGGGCGCTGATAAATGCGTGCGGTCATGAGCGCGCGCTTGCAACCGAATCAAGCGACAAATCAAGTTCGTTTTTGCCCCTCGAAGGCGTTCCTCGTTTTCAGGCTCGGCGCTTCGGTCCACGGCGTGTCGGGCCAGCGGTGCTTGGGATAGCGGCCTTTCATGTCCTTGACCACATCGCGCCACGATCCGCGCCAGAACCCGGGCAGATCGGCAGTGGTCTGGATCGGCCGCCCGCCGGGCGACGTCAGCGACAGCAAGAGCGGGCGCGGCGGCTGGCCGATCAGCGGATGGCGATCGAGCCCGAACAGCGCCTGCACCCGCAAAGTCACGGTGGGGCCGCCATCGTGGTCATAGTCGATCGCGTGGCTGGTGCCCGCGGGCGAGCGGAATTCGGCGGGCGCCAGCCGGTCAAGCTCTTGCCGCTGGTTCCAGTCGAGCCGCGCCAGCAGCGCTTCGTGCAAGTGCCCGGGCGCCAGCGCCAGATCGCGCCGCCCGGCCAGCAAGGGCGCCAGCCACGCCTCGGCCGCATCGCGCAAAGCGCGGTCTGACAGCGCGTCGAGCCCGGCATGGCGCGCGCGTTCGAGCAGCGCGCGGCTCGCTTCGCCCAGCGGCAGCACAGCGAGCCCCCGCGCGCGCACTTCATCGAGCAGCCGCGCGACCACCGCCGCGCCATCGGGCGCCGGATCGGGCACCCGCGCCAGCACGATTGCGCCCAGCCGCCGTTCGAGCCGCGCCTCGACGCGCGCCTCGTCTGCATTCCAGTCGAGCGTGGTGCGCTGTTCGATCCGGCGCGGCAGAAACCGCGCGATGTCGGCTTCGTCGAGCGCCAGCGCGGCGGTGATCCGCGCACCGCGCGCTTCGCCCTGGGCATCGCCGATCACCAGCCAGCCGGCAGTAACGAACGGCGAAGCCGGATCGAGCCGGTACCCGCGCCCGCCCGCCGAGACCCATTCCTCGCCGCTGGCCGAACGTGACCGGGCAATGCGATCGGGAAACGCCTCGGCCAGCAGCACCGCCAGCGGCAGATCGGCTTCATCGGCGCGCGTCGTCAGGCGCAAGGCTGCACGCGCCCAGCGGTGTGCCAGATCGCGCGCGGCACCCGCCCGCGAAGACCGGTCTGCGTTCCACGCATCGAGCCGCCGCGCCAGATCATCGCTACGCCCGCCAAGCCCGCGTTCCTGCAACAACAGCGCCAGCC
>CAITOD010000034.1 GCA_903893935.1 uncultured Sphingomonadales bacterium | reverse complement strand
GCCTCGGCCGGCGCCATGGCCGCAGCTGTGCGCGCGGCTTCGGCCTCGGCCACGCGCTGCGCCGGATCGGGCTCGCGCGCCAGCGCGTCGCGCTGCGCGGCAAGCCGCGCGGTGTCGGCGTCGATTCGCGCCAGTCGCTGGCGCGCGGCGCTGACTGCCGCTTCGGCCACGCGCCATTCGGCATCGATGCCGGCCTGTTCGGCGGTCGCACTGGCCAGGGCAAGCTCGGCCGCGCGGCTCTGCGCCTCGGCGCGGTCGCGCGCGGCGCGCAAATGCGGGCGCTGTTCGTCGTCGGCCTTGAGCGCGGCTTCGGCGGCGGCGAGATCGCGCGCGAGCCGCGCCTGCGCCTCGGCTGCGTCGTGCGACAGCCGGTCGGCCTGGTCGCGGTCGCGCGCGATCTGCGCGATCTGGCGGTCGATATCGGCGAGGCGATCTTGCGCTGCCTGCAATTGCGCGGCGAGCCCGGCCATGCGCTGGGCATGCGCCTGGGCATCCTGCCGCCGTTCGAACACGCGTTCGCGCGCGTGCGACAGCGCCGCGGCGGTCTGGTGCTGCCGGTCCTGCGCCTGCCGGGCAGCGGTTTGCGCCTCGGTGACCGCGGCTTCGGCTTGCGCCAGTGCGCCGCGCGCCGCTTCGGCAGCGGCAGCGGCATCGCGCCAGCGGGCAAACACCAGTTGCGCTTCGGCGAGGCGAATCTGTTCGCTCAGCGCCTTGTAGCGTTCGGCGGCGCGGGCCTGCCGGCGCAGCGTTGCGATGCGCGCTTCGAGCCCGGTGACCAGATCTTCGAGCCGGCCGAGATTGGTCTCGGTCGCACGCAGGCGATTTTCCGCGTCGCGCCGCCGCACGTGCAGCCCGGCGATCCCGGCGGCTTCTTCGAGCATCATGCGACGTTCGGCGGGCTTGGCGGCGATCACCGCGGCGATGCGCCCCTGGCTGACCAGTGCCGGGCTGTGCGCGCCGGTTGCGGCATCGGCGAACACCAGCGCGACATCGCGCGCGCGCACATCGCGGCCGTTGACGCGATAGACGCTGCCCGCGCCGCGTTCGATGCGGCGCACCACTTCAAGCTCTGCGTCGCCCGCGACGTGCCCGGTCTGCGCGCTCAGGGTGACTTCGGCAAAGTCGCGCGCCGGGCGGCGCGCGGTGCCGGCAAAGATCACATCGTCCATCCCGCCGCCGCGCATCGCGCGCGCCGAGTTTTCGCCCATCACCCAGCGGATCGCTTCGAGCAGATTGGACTTGCCGCAACCGTTGGGCCCGACAATCCCGGTCAGCCCCGGTTCGATGCGCAGTTCGGCCGGTTCGACAAAGCTTTTGAAGCCGGTCAGGCGCAGCCGGTTGAACTGCATCGACAACGTTTAGCGCGCGCCCGCTTTTTGCAGCACCGGCTCGAGCGCTTCCCAGGTCGAAACCTCGAGATTGCGGCCATTGAGCACGAATGTCGGCGTGCCGGTGATGTTGAAATCCTTGGTTGCCTTGTCGGTCGAGGCGACCAGCGCGGAGGCTTTGGCCGGATCGCCGAGGCACGCCGCACCCTGTTCGGTGGCAATGCCGCGCTGCGCGAAGAATTCGTTCATGCCGGTCAGCCGTGCGATCACCGGGATGCGCTGGCTGGCGGGCAGCGTCTGGATCTTCTGCATCGCATCTTGCCCGGCCGCTTTCAGATTGGCGAACATCGTCGGCTGCCAGGCCCAGAACTGCTCGGCCATCGGGATCACCGTTTCGGGCGCATTGCCGCATGTCGCCAGCAATTCGGCCGGCACGTCGAGCGGATTGAGCATATAGAGCCGCAATTCGTAGCTGACCCGCCCGCTGTTGACATAGTCATCGCGCAAATGCGGGAACCCTTCGGCCGAAAACGCCGCGCAGTGCGAACACGACAGCGCGCCGAATTCGATCAGCTTGAGCGGGGCATTGGGATTGCCCATCAGGAAGCCGCCATCGGCGGTGGGGCTGGACACATCGCTCCATTGCTTGCCCGCAGGAGCTGCGACTTTGGGCAGCGCAGTATCGGCGACGACCGGGGCATCGGCTTTCTTGCCGCAGGCTACGAGCCCGAGCGCAAGGGGGGCGAGGGCAAGCGCAAAGGCAAAGCGGATCGGTTTCATCGGGGCGTGGGGCTTTCGCAGAAAAGGGACAGGTGCCTCTAGCGCGTCGGGCGGCGGCGGAAAAGCCGCGTCAATGCAGCCGCGCTTCGATCTGCGGTTTGAGCATTTCCCAGGTATACGTCGCGACAAGCGGTGCGCCATCGATCAGGAACGCGGGCGTCCCTTCGACCAGGCCTTTGTCGGCCGCATCCTGCGTGTGTTTGGCGACCCGGTCGGCCAGCGGCTTGTTGGCGAGGCAGCGGTCGAGCTCGGGCCGGTCATAGCCGCGCCGCGCCATGATTTTGTAGAGCCCGAGATCGGAGGCGATGGCGCGCATTTTCACGCCGAAATCGGGGCTTTCCCAGCGGCCTTTCTGCGCCTCGGTCAGCTTGCCGATCGGCTCCAGCCATTCGCGCTGGGTGGCGAGCAGCAATTGCGTGTTGCCGAAAAATTTCGACGGCGGCCCGCATTCGGCGAGCAAAGTGGCCGTGACATCGAGCACGTTACGCAGGAACGGCCGGACTTCGTAGCTGCCTTTGCCCGGCCCGATCATGCCGAGCCCGAGTTGCGCGTACGATTGTGCTTCGAATTCGGCGCAATGCGGGCAGGTGTAGCTGATATATTCGGTCAGCTTGATCTTCGCCGCAGGATTGCCGAGCAGATGCGTTCCATCCGGGGTCAGCGTGACACCGGTCGTCGGGCT
>CAITOD010000033.1 GCA_903893935.1 uncultured Sphingomonadales bacterium | reverse complement strand
GCCGATGCTTTGGTCGCAGGGCTGATCCCGCGCTATCGCGAGCCCGGCTTTGGTCTGGCCCGGCTCACGCTGCTGCTCCCCAGCCGCCGCGCGGTGCGCACGCTGACCGAAGCCTTTGTGCGCGCGAGCGGCGGCGCGCTGATGCTGCCGCGCATGGTGGTGGTGGGCGATCTCGATCTCGACGAGACGCTGGGCGCGCTGTTCGATCCGCTGCGCGAAGCGAGCCTGCCGGCGGTCGATCCGACCGTGCGGCTGCTCGCACTGGCGCGGCTGTTGCGTGGCGAACTCGAAGCCGAAGGCGGCACTGTCCCGGGCGAAGCGGCGCTGCTGCGGCTGGCGCGTAGCCTTGGCCAGACCATCGACCGGTTGCTGATCGAGGAGATCGCCCCCGAGGCGCTGCTCGACCCGGCGGTGATCGGGCTGGTGGGCGATCTCGCGCAACATTGGGTCGATGGCACGCGGCTGTTTGCGCGCGTGCTGGTGCGATGGCAGGCAGAACTCGCCGCACGCGGCGCGAGCGATGCGCCCGAACGCCGCAACCGGCTGCTGCGGCGCCTCGCGCAGCGCTGGGAAAATGTCCCGCCCGAACATGCCGTGGTGGCCGCCGGGGTGACCTCGGCCGCGCCGGCGGTGGCGGATTTGTTGCGCGTCGTGGCCGCCTTGCCCAACGGGGCGGTGGTGCTGCCCGATCTCGATCTCGCGCTCGAAGATACGGTGTGGGACGCATTGGGGCACGCCGGTGCGCCCGACGACGCGGGCACGGTGTTTGCGCGCGGCGATATCGTCACCCATCCGCAATACCATCTCAAAGTCTTGCTCAACCGCATGGGGATCGCGCGCGGCGAAGTCATGGCGTGGCACCGTTCGGGGCCGAGCGCTGCGCCGCCGGCGCGCACGCGCGCGATTTCCAACCTGTTCCTGCCCCCGGTGGCGAGCACGGTGTGGGCCAGTCTGCCGCTTGACGCGCGCCGCCTGACGGGGGTGCGCGTGATGGAAAGCGCGACACCCGGCGAAGAAGCGCTGGCCATCGCGGTGCTGGTGCGCCGCGCGCTGGCCGTGCCCGAACGGCGCGTGGCGGTGATCACCCCCGATCGTGGCTTGGCCGAACGGGTGATCGCGCATCTGCAGCGCTGGAACATCGCCGCCGACGACAGCGCCGGGCGGCCACTGCCGCAGACCGCGGCGGGGCGCGTGCTGCTGCTGCTTGCCGAAACCTGGGCCGAACGCGCCGCGCCGGTGCCGCTGGTGGCGCTGCTCGGCCATCCTTTGGTGCGCGCGGGCGAGGCGCGCGCGGGCTGGCTCGACCGGGTGCGCGCGCTCGATCTGGCGCTGCGCGGGCCGCGCCCCGCGCCGGGCACCGCCGCCTTGCGCGACCGGTTGGAAGCGGCGCGGCGCCCCGATCGCGACCTGATCGCGTGGTGGGACGAAGTCGGCGCGATGCTGGCACCTTTGCTCGATTGCGTGGTGGCCTTGCCTTTGGCCGAGGCGCTGGGCCGGCTGGTCGAAGTGGCCGAAGCCTTGTGCGGCGAAGCGCTGTGGGCGCAAGCCGATGGCCGCGCGCTGGCGCAGTTCGTCGAGGACTGGCTTGCCGCATCGGGCGATACCGCGTTCGGTGAAACATTGGTCGAACCCGCCGAATTGCCCGCCTTGCTGCGCGATGCGCTCGATCAGATCGCGGTGCGGCCCGCTTATGGCGGGCATCCGCGCCTGGCAATCTATGGCCTGATCGAGGCGCGGATGAACCGCGCCGATCTGGTGATCTGCGGCGGGCTGGTCGAAGGCACCTGGCCCGCCGCACCCGCGTCCGATCCGATTCTGGCGCCCGCAGTCCTGCGCGCGCTCGGTGTGCCGGGCGCCGATTTCCGCATCGGACTGGCCGCGCATGATTTTGCCGCAGCGCTTGGCGCGCCCGAAGTGGTGCTGAGCCACGCCGCGCGCGATCTCGGCGGGCCGACAGTGCCGTCGCGCTTTCTGCTACGCATCCGCGCGATGCTCGGCGATGCGATCCAGCTGGAAACCGATGCAGTCGATTGGGCGCGCGCGCTGGACCGCAGCCCATCCTCCGATCCCGCGCCCAAGCCGCAGCCGATGCCCACCGCAGCGCAGCGGCGCGTCGATATTGCCGCGACCGCGCTCGACCGGTTGCGCGGCGATCCCTACCAGTTTTACGCGCAGGCGATCCTGCGGCTGGCCACGCTCGATCCGCTCGATGCCGATCCCAGCCCGGCGTGGCGCGGCACCGCGGTTCACGCCATTCTCGAACGCTGGCACCAGCGCGGCGCGCCGGCGGGCGAACTGGTGCTGATCGCCGAAGCAGCACTTGCCGACATGAGCGCGCACCCGCTGATGCGCGCGCTGTGGCAGCCGCGCCTGCTCGAAGCGCTGCGCTGGATCGAAGACGAACAGCAGCGGCTGGTGCGCGAGGGCCGCACGGTCATGGCCTACGAAAGCTGGGGCGACATCACGATCCGGGGGGTGCGCATCAAAGGCCGCGCCGATCGCATCGACCGTTTGCCCGATGGCACGCTGGCGATTGTCGATTACAAGACCGGCATCCCGCCCAAAGGCAAAATGGTCGCCGATGGCTTTGCGCTGCAACTTGGCCTGATCGGCTTGATCGCGGCCGGTGGCGGCATTGCAGGGGTGGCGGGAACCCCGCGCCGGTTCGAATACTGGTCGTTGTCAAGGCGGCGCGGCGAAGCGGGTTTCGGCTGGTGCGAAGAACCGATTCTCGAGGCCCCCAAGCGCACGGGCGTGCCGCGCGACGAATTTCTCGCCTTGACGCGCCATTTTCTCGATGATGCGCTCGACCGCTGGATTCTGGGCAGCGAGCCGTTCACGGCGCGGCTCAATCCCGATTTGCCCGGCTACGACGATTATGACCAGCTGATGCGGCTCGACGAATGGCTCGGCCGCGAAACCGGGGCGAGCGTCTGATGGCCAAAGCCACGCCGCTGGGTGAGCAAGTCCACCGGTTGCAGGGCAACCAGATGGCTGCGGTCGCGCCCGATCGCAGTGTCTGGCTGTCGGCATCGGCGGGCACCGGCAAGACCCAGGTGCTGATCTCGCGCGTGCTGCGGCTGCTGCTCGAACCGGGCGTGGCGCCCGATCAGATCCTGTGCCTCACGTTCACCAAAGCGGGCGCGGCCGAAATGGCCACGCGCATCGGCGAACGGCTGGCCGACTGGGTGCGGCTGACCGATACGGTGCTGGCGACGCATTTGCAGGCGATCGGCGCGGCCTTCGATCCGGCGACGCTGGCGCGCGCGCGCAGCCGGTTTGCCGCCGTGCTCGATTGCCCCGGCGGGGGCCTGCGCATCGAGACGATCCACGCCTTTTCGCAATGGCTGCTGTCGGCCTTTCCCGAAGAAGCCGGCTTGCGCCCGGGCTCGCGCGCGATGGAAGACCGCGACCGCGACTTGCTGGTGCGCGACGTGCTGGTCGATCTGCTGGTGCGCGCCGAAGCAAGCGGCGATACGGCATTCGGCGAGGCGCTCGCCGCGCTCAGCTTGCGGATGGGCGAGGCGGAGCTCACGCGCTTTCTGCTGCGCTGTGCGGCAGAAACCGAGCTGTGGAGCGGCCCCGGCGGCTGGCAGCTACCGCTGCGGCCGCGCCTCAACCGCCTGATCGGGCTCCCCGCCGATGCTGATCAGGCCTTGCTGGCAGCCTGTTTTGCCGATGCAAGCTTTCCAATGGCGGCGCTTGGCCGTTGCCTCGATGTGCTGCGCGCGTGGGGCACCAGGAGTGCCGATGGCATGATCGCGCCGATTACCGCGTGGATCGCCGCTGCGCCTGCCGACCGCGCGATCCAGCGCGAGGCTCTGGCCAAAGCGCTGTTTAACGCCCAGGGCGAG
>CAITOD010000032.1 GCA_903893935.1 uncultured Sphingomonadales bacterium | reverse complement strand
CGACCGCCAGTAGCTGTGTAGGATCAGGCTCAAGGTGCCGCAACCACGCGCCCCACGCATGGGCCGAACCCGATGGCGCGGTAGCCGTCGCGGCGGGCATGCGCGACCAGCGCCAGTTCATCACCGTCATCAAGAAAGCGGCGGACTTCGCCATTGGGCAAGACGATCGGTTGCGCGCCTCCCTTGGTCATCTCGATCAGGCTGCCTTCGCTACCCGCTTGCGGCCCCGACAGCGTGCCGGTGCCAAGCAGATCGCCGGCATGAAGATCGCAGCCGCCCGAGGCGTGGTGGCAAACAATCTGCCCCGGGGTCCAGTACATCGCGTCCATGCTGTTGCCGCTGGCCAGACGCTGCGGAGCAAGCCCGCCTTCGCGCATGGCCGGTGTCGACAGCGTGATTGCCAGGTCGATCGACAGCGCGCCGTGCGCCTGCTCACCGGCATCGGCCAGATACGGCAACGGCGCCGGATCGCCCGCCGGACGCGGCGGCTGCGCCAGCCGGAACGGCGCCAGCGCCTCGGCGGTGACCACCCAGGGCGATACCGTGGTCAGGAAATTCTTGGCCAGAAACGGCCCCAGCGGCTGATATTCCCACGCCTGGATATCGCGCGCCGACCAGTCGTTGAGCAGGCAGAACCCGCCGATGCGATCCCACGCCCGATCGATCGGCACCGTCTCGCCAAGCGCGTTGTCGCCGGCGATCCATACCCCGAGTTCGAGTTCGCAATCGAGCCGCTGGCTGGGGCCATGCGCGGGTGCGCCGGCATCCGGCGCTTTGGTCTGACCGCGCGGGCGGATCACCGGCGTGCCCGAAACGCGCACCGAAGATGCCCGTCCGTGGTAGCCGATCGGCACGTGCTTGTAATTGGGCAGCAACGGCGCATCGGGCCGGAACAGGCGGCCGATCGCGGTGGCGTGATGGATGCCGACGTAAAAGTCGGTGTAGTCGCCGATGCGGAACGGCAGATGCAGCGTGCAATCGGCCATTCGATGCAGAAACGGCAGGACGCGCGGTCGCGCGGTGTCGCTGGTCAGCAGCGCGAACACCGCGTGACGCAAGGCGAGCCGCTCGCCAGCGGGCAAAGCAAACAACGCGTTGAGCAGAGGCTCGGTCAGCGCCGCGCGCAATAACGGCGACACGTCGGATGCAAGCACGGCCAGATCGAGCACGTGATCGCCAATCGCCGTGCCGATGCGCGGACCAGGATCACTGGTCGAAAACACGCCCAAAGGCAGATTCTGCACGGGGAAATCGGGGTGCGCGTCGGCGCCGGGAACCCAGCTCGACGCGGCGGCGTCGTGGCTATGGTCGATCACACGCCGGGTTCCTTGTGCAGCCATTCGGCGTGGCGTGGCGCGCGTTTGGTTTCGCTCCATTCTTCCAGCATTACCGGCGCGAGCGCGCGCAGCTCGGCATATTGCTCGGGCGTGCCGATATTGCAGGCCAGTTCCAGCCGATGGCCATTGGGGTCGAAGAAATAGATCGACCGGAAAATGCCGTGATACGTCGGCCCCAGCACTTCCACGCCCTGCGCCTCGATATGCGCCTTGGCCGCCAGCAGTGCCGCTTCGTCGGCGACCTCGAACGCCAGATGCTGCACCCACGCCGGAGTATTGGGGTCGCGCCCCTGTTCGGGCTGGTTCGGCAATTCGAAGAAGGCCAGCACATTGCCGCCGCCGGCATCGAGGAAGACGTGCATGTACGGATCGAATTCGCCGGTCGACGGCACATGGTCCTCGGCAAAGGCGGTGGTGTAAGTCATGCCCAGCACGCGGGCATACCATTCGACCGTCTGCCTGGCGTCGCGGCAGCGATAGGCGACGTGGTGGATGCGCTGCAGCAGGGGCGCGGTCACTCTGCCGGCTCCGCCGCTTGCAAAACACCCCGGCGTAGCTGGTCGCGTTCCATGCTCTGGAACAGCGCGGTAAAATTGCCCTCGCCGAACCCCTCGTCGCGCTTGCGCTGGATGAATTCGAAGAACACCGGGCCGATCTGCGTTTCGGAAAAGATTTGCAGCAAGAGGCGCGGATCGCCCGCCGTGGTCGAACCGTCGAGCAGAATGCCGCGCGCTTGCAAGTCTGCCACCGGCTCGCCATGCCCGGGCAACCGTTCGTCGAGCATTTCGTAATAGGTCGCGGGCGGCGGCGTCATGAACGGGGTGCCGAGTGCCTTGAGCCGGTCCCAGCCGCCGATCAGATCGTCGCAGGCAAAGGCGATATGCTGGATGCCTTCGCCATTGTAGGCGCGCAGGAATTCGTCGATCTGGCCACCCCCCTGGCCGCCTTCTTCGTTCAGCGGAATGCGGATCTTGCCATCAGGCGCGGTCATCGCCTTGCTGGTCAGGCCGGTGTATTCGCCCTTGATGTCGAAATAGCGGATTTCGCAGAACCCGAAGACGCGCTCGTAAAACGCCGCCCAATGCGCCATGCGCCCGCCATAGACGTTGTGCGTCAGGTGATCGAT
>CAITOD010000031.1 GCA_903893935.1 uncultured Sphingomonadales bacterium | reverse complement strand
TCATCAACGACAAGCTGGCGATCCGCGCGACGATCTACGACGATCACCACGGCGGCTACATCAGCAACGTCTATTCGACGTTCACGCGTCTGGCGAGCGACCCCGGTGCGGTCGCTTATGGCTATACCCCCAGCGCTTCGAACCAGTCGGACAACGGCCAGTACAACAACGCCGATCAGGTGAAGAAGAACTACAACCCGGTCGATTATATCGGTGGCCGCGTTGCCGCAAAGTGGCAGGTGACCCCCGACTGGGACGTGCTGGTGAGCGAATCGTACCAGAGCCTCGATGCCGAAGGTACGTTCTCGACTTATCCGACCGGTTCGGATTTCCAGACGCTGGGTGCGCTGCAGACCACCACGTTCTCGCCTTCGTTCAACAAGGACGATTACTGGAACACCTCGTGGACGGTGAACGGCAAGATCGGTGATTTCAAAGTCATCTACACCGGCGCCTACCTGATCCGCAACATCACCGAACAGCAGGACTACACCAACTATTCGCGCAGCGTGTTCGGCATGTATTACCAGTGCACCGGGTCGGCGACCGGCTTCGGCGTGGGCAACAACGATCCGACGTATTGCTACTCGCCGAAGTCCGATTGGCACGACGTGCTGCGCAACCGTCACACCAGCCACGAAGTCCGGATTTCTTCGCCCGAAGGCAAGCGCGTGCGGGCAATCGCGGGTGCTTACTACGAAGCGTTCCACATCCAGGACACGATGAACTTCAACTACAAGTCGATCCCGCAGTGCACGACCGCAGGAACGGCCGGCGGCGACTGCCTCGGTCTGCTGCAACCCTATCCGGGCGCCTATGCCAACGATCCCACGCCGCGCGGTCCGGCAACGGCCTTCGGCGAAGACACCCAGCGCGGTTACGACCAGCTGGCGTTCTTCGGCTCGGTCGATTTCGACATCCTGCCCAACCTGACGCTGACCGGCGGCACGCGCTATTACGACTACAAGGAATGGGAAGGCGGCTCGCAATACGCGACGTACGTCTCCAACTGCTTTGAAGTCCTGATCTGCGGCACTTCTGGCGGCAACAACGTCAATATCGACAACAACGGCGACCACGTCCACTACCACGGCTTCAAGAGCAAGGGCTCGCTCACCTGGAAGCCGGCGGAACACACGCTGGTCTACGGTCTGTTCAGCCAGGGTTTCCGCCCCGGCGGGTTCAACCGCACGCCGCTCAACGTGCTGTCGTCCACCCCCTGGGGTCTGACCGGCGAGACCTTCTCGCCGCAGTTCATCCGCCCCAACAGCTACAAGCCGGATACGCTGACCAACTGGGAAGCCGGGCTGAAGACCGACCTGCTTGACCGCAAGGTCACCTTGAACCTCTCGGGCTATTACATGGTCTGGGAAAACGTGCCGTTCGGCTTCTTCAACCCGCAGGCCGGCATCGGCAACACCACGTTCTTCCTCAACGGCCCGACGTATCACGTCAAGGGTGGCGAAGTGCAGATCGTGGCGCGTCCGGTGCATGGGCTGACGGTGCAGGGTTCGGCGACGTACAATGACAGCAAGCAGATCAATTCGCCTTGCTTCATTGCCAACTACCCCGGTTCGACCGACATCAATGGCAACCCCAACACTGGCCAGTGCGTCATGCAGTTCTATGCCAAGAAGGCCGCAACGCCTTCGAACGAGCCGGCGCTGTTCGGTCCGGCCGGCGGGGTCACCCCGTTCAGCCCGCATATCCAGGCCAATGCACGCGGCCGCTATGACTGGGCCGGCAAGAACGACATGAACTGGTTTGTCAGCGGCGGTGTGTCGTACACCGGCCCGATGTACAACCAGCCGTCGAACTACATCAACGGCAACGTCGCCAACCCGCCTTATGTCACGCCGACTTCGACCGGCGGGCTCTACCCGGCCACCACCACCTTGCGCTTCCGTCAGAACGGCTATGCCCTGCTCGACGCGCAAGTCGGTGTGAACCACGACAACTGGACGGTGTCGATCTTCGGCGAAAACCTGACCAACACGCATTCGTCGACGTTCACTTCGACCGCACAGTTCATCAAGTCGGAAGTTCCTGTCCGTCCGATGACTTACGGCGTGAAAATCGGCACCACGTTCTAAGCGTCTGGGCCTGATTGAAACAGACGGGGCGGTATCGGCAACGATGCCGCCCCGGTTTGTTTTGGCAGCGCAAGATTCGTGAATGTCGTCACCCCGGGCTTGACCCGGGGTCCCGCTTCTGGCTGCGGGAACACAGGAAGCGGGACCCCGGATCAAGTCCGGGGTGACGGTTGAGGAGAGTTCGGAGATCATGACCGAAGTGTATGATCTGGCGGTAATCGGCGGCGGCGTGATCGGGCTGGCGCATGCGATCACGGCGGCACGGCGCGGCTATCGCGTGGTGCTGATCGAGCGCGAGCGGTGCGCCAACGGGGCATCGATCCGCAATTTCGGCTTTATCACCGTAACCGGGCAGGAACGTGGCGAATCGTGGGCGCTGGCGCGGCGCACGCGCGATGTCTGGCATGACATCGCGCCCGAAGCGCATATTCCGGTCGAGCATCGCGGGCTCTATCTGAGCGCGCGCTCACCCGAAGCAATGGCGGTGATCGAAGCCTTTCTCGCCACCGAAATGGGCGAAGGCTGCCGGTTGATCACCGAGGCCGAATTCCGCACCGCAAC
>CAITOD010000030.1 GCA_903893935.1 uncultured Sphingomonadales bacterium | reverse complement strand
TAATCGCGCGGCGGCACCGCTTTCATCATGCCGCGCAAGGCCCGGCGTTCGCCATCGGCGTAGCGGTCGATCAGCGCGCGGATCATGTCGACCACGTTGTCGTCCGACGCCGCCAGCCAGTATTGCATCGTCAGGAAATAGGCGCGCACGTCCTGCGCGGTGCCGGGCACGAATTTGAGCAATTTGGGCAGGCGGCGCAGCATCGCCATCTGCTTTGCACCCGAGCTTGCGCCGGTCTTGCTGGCGCCGCGCAGCTTTTTGAGCAGCGCCATCAGCCCGCTCGCGGGCTTGTCCATGCGGTAGTCGCCCATCCGCGTGAGCCTGACCACGTCGCCCGCCGACATCAGCCCGATCATCGCGTCGCAGGCGTTCTGCCGCGCGGTCAGCTGCGGCAGCACCGCGCGGATGTGATCTTCGAGAAACAGCATCGTCATCAGCACGATGTCGCCGCGCGCAATATCGGCGCGCGCGGCTTCGAGGCTGGCGGGGTTTTCGTCCCAGTCGGCGGCGGCGTGGAAGCCGATCGTCACGCCGGGGTGGCTGCGGCGGAAATGGTCCTGCGCGCGGGTGACGGCGCCCGACAGATGGTTGTCGAGCGTGATGATCACCACACGGACCGGAATGGCGTGGGCGGGGATGGCGGCGCTAGCGGGCATAATGCGCCTTCGCGTCGTAGAGCGTTTCGAGCGTGATCGCGGCAATGCCCAGCTCGGTGGCATAGCGCTCGGTGTTGCGCCGCGCTTTGCCGCGCACGAAAAACGGGATCTTGAGTAGTTCCTTTTCGGCCTCGGGCGACCAGCCGCTGGCTGCCACGGCGACTTCCGGCGCGTGCACCGGTTCGGCAAGGGGCTTTGCGGCAACCGGCGCACCGTGGCCGAGATGCGAGGCGCCGGCGCTGTCGCTGAATTCGAAATCGTCGCGGAACATCGTCAGCAGATGCTCTTCGAGGCCCATTACCAGCGGGTGGACCCAGGTGTCGAACAGCACATTGGCGCCTTCGAACCCCATCTGCGGCGAATAGCGCGCGGGGAAATCCTGCACATGCACCGGCGCCGAAATCACCGCGCAGGGAATGCGCAGCCGTTTGGCGATATGGCGTTCCATCTGCGTGCCGAGCACGAGTTCGGGCTGCAAGGCCTGGATCGCTTCTTCGACCGCGAGATAATCATCGGTAATCAGCGGTTCGACGCCATAGCGCCTGGCCGCTTCGCGCAGATCGCGCGCGAATTCGCGGTTGTAGCAGCCGAGCCCGACCACTTCGAAGCCGAGCTCGTCGCGGGCCACGCGCGCGGCGGCAATGGCATGCGTCGCGTCGCCGAAAATGAACACGCGTTTGCCGGTCAGATACGTCGAATCGACCGAGCGGCTCCACCACGGCAGGTTCGATTGCGCGAGCGCCCTGGCCGGATCGACCCCCGTCAGCGCGGCCACTTCGGCGATGAATTCGCGCGTGGCGCCATGCCCGATCGGCACGGTGCGCACGGTCTTCTGGCCGAACCGGCGTTCGAGCCAGCGGCACGTGGTGTCGGCGATTTCGGGATAGAGGCACACGTTGGCGTGGGCTTGGCCCAGCCGCGCCAGATCGGCGGGCGTGGCGCCAAGCGGCGCGGTGACATTGACCGCAATGCCCAACTGGTCGAGCAGCCGGGTGATCTCGATCACATCGTCGCGATGGCGGAACCCGAGCGCGGTGGGGCCCAACAGATTGACACTCGGGCGCGCGCCCGCTTCGCGCGGCGTGGCCACGGTGCCCGCGCACATCGCGCGCGTCAGGTGATAAAACGTCTCGGCCGCGCCCCAGTTTTCCTTGCGCTGATAGCTTGGCAGTTCGAGCGCCACGACCGGGCACGGCAAGTCGAGCGCTTCGACCAGCCCGGCGGGATCGTCCTGGATCAGCTCGGCGGTGCACGAAGCGCCGACCAGCATGGCCTGCGGCGCGAACCGGGCATAGGCCTCGCGCGCGGCTTTCTGGAACAGTTCGGCGGTGTCCTTGCCCAGATCGCGCGCCTGAAACGTGGTGTACGTCACCGGCGGGCGTGCGCCGCGCCGTTCGATCATCGTGAACAGCAGATCGGCATAGGTATCGCCCTGCGGCGCATGCAGCACATAGTGCACGCCGCGCATGGCGGTGGCGATCCGCATCGCGCCGACATGGGGTGGCCCCTCGTATGTCCAGACGGTCAGCTGCATCAGACTCTCAGCACATCGCGCCGCCGCAGCGGACGCGCGAACAGTTCGGCCAGATCGCCCGCCTGGTCGAAGCCGTGGATCGGCGAAAACACCAGCTCGATCGCCCACTTGGTGGTGAGCCCTTCGGCTTCGAGCGGGTTGGCAAGGCCGAGGCCGCAAACGGTGAGATCGGGTCGCGTCGCGCGCACGCGGTCAAGCTGCCGATCGACATCCTGGCCTTCGCTGATCAGCGTCCCGGCGGGCAGCAGCGCGAGGTCCTGCGCCAGATGGCGGCGGTGCAGATAGGGCGTGCCGACTTCGACCGGCTGCATGCCGAGTTCGGTCGCGAGGAAGCGGGCGAGCGGAATTTCGAGCTGCG
>CAITOD010000029.1 GCA_903893935.1 uncultured Sphingomonadales bacterium | reverse complement strand
TCTCGTCGCTATAGACCGGCAGGAACATGCCGAGCACCAGCGCCGCCACCACAAGACCGAGCACCAGCCGATGGCGCGGCGGCGCAGACAACAGTTTGGCCAGCATCAACCCCGCTCTGGACAAGTTTCCGCGCGCCGTTCGCGCGTCGCAAGCGGGTGTTGGCACAGCCTTCGGTTGCAGGCAAAGCGGCCGGGCGATTTTATCCGGACAAATCGCGCCTCACGCGCGCACGATCCGCGCCGCGTAACACCCGCGCCGGGCATAATGCGCGTGCAGACAGGCGACGTCCGGATTGGCAAAAAAGCGCTCGATCAGCGGAGCCAGATCAGCCCCGTCGGCCAGATCGGCATCGAGCATCATGCCGGTTTCGCTGAAGGCGCGCAGCGAGATCGGGCGGATACGCAAGGCTTCCGGGATGGTGTCGACCAGATCAAGCCGCGCTTGCGCGCCTTCGCGCACAAAGATGGCGTGGCGCGAGCGATAGGCGGTCTCGGCCGGCTGGTGCTCGTAATTGAGCAGGACGACGGTTTCGCCCGGCTCGCAGTCGCGCACCTCGATGCGATCGGGATAGCCGGGCTTGGCATCGACCACATGGCGCGTCGCGCCGAATGCCGCGAGTTCGCTGTCGCCGAGGCCAAAGAGATGCTGAAACTGCGCAGGGTCAAGCCCTTCGATCCGAAACGTCATGTCTGTTCTCCTGTCGTGCCATGCGCCAGCGCGCTTGCCAGCCCGGTCTAGCCGACGCGGCGCCGGGCCGCTTCCCTTGGCTTGCGTTGAATTTCCCGCTTGCAAGCAACGTTCTTGATGGTAATGTTACATCATAACATTCAAAAGGCGCGAACGATACGGGAGAAAACAGATGTACCAGTCAAATCAGGGCGGTGCGCGTCGGCTTGTCGGCACCGGGCTTGCGGTCGGCGCGATCCAGGCAGGTTTCGCCATCGTGCTTCTGACCGGTTTTGCGGGCGGCATGGTGAACCAGGCCATCCGCGAGCACTTCAAACGGCCGGAATGGACTTATGTTCCGCCACCGGCGCATCCGCGCCACACGCCGGTCCGATCCGACACCCCCCGCGGCGCGACGCGCACGTCACCCCAGCCGGCGCACGACGCTTTCAATCCGCCGAGCGAGTTGATCCTGGGACCGCTGGTTCCCTTGGCGTTGCCGTCGGGCGACGGCCTGTCGCAGATTTCGGACATCGACACGCACCGGGCGCCGCCGCCCCTGCCCCCGGTCGCGGCGCGCCCACTGGGCGATCCGGGCGCCTGGATCACCCCCAACGACTATCCGGCGCGCGCCTTGCGCGAAGGCTGGAGCGGGGTGACCCGGCTGCATCTGGTGATCGATCGCGACGGGCATGTCAGCACATGCACGGTTACCGCGTCGAGCGGGCACGAGGCGCTCGACGCGGTGGCCTGCGAAAAAGTCACCCGGCGCGCCACGTTCACCCCTGCCCGCGATGGCACCGGCGCCGCGCGCGAAGGCAGCTATAACGGCGCGATCCGCTGGGAAATCCACGAAGAGTAACCGCGCGCCCGGCTTGCCCCGCCCCCGCTTGACCGATATGCGACAAACCGGTCGCTAAAGCATGGGGCGGCCAAGGGAGCGACAATGGCGGCACGGTGGCGCTGAACGACCTGACCAGACCGCGCGCCGCGCTGGTGTGCGTCATGGCAGTGGCGCTGGGGCTGCGGCTTGCGCTGGCGAGCCGGATGACCGTGCTCCACGCCGACGAAGTGTGGCAATATCTCGAGCCCGCCTATGGCCTGGTGACCGGTTCGTGGGTGCGCGCGTGGGAATTCAAGGCGGGCATTCGCGGCTGGTTCGTGCCGCTGGTGCTGTCTGCGCCGATCGCTGTCGGGCAGGCGATCGCGCCGCAGAGCCAGTTGCACGTCTATCTGGTGCGCGGGGTGCTGGCACTCCTTTCGCTTGGCATTCCGCTCGCGTGGTACGATCTGGCGCGCCCGCTGGGGCGCCGTCATGCGCTCGTTGCCGCCTGGGTCGGCGCGGTGTGGTGCGAAGTGTTCTATTTCGCGGTGCGCCCTTCGGCCGAGGGGCTTGGCCTGACGCTGCTGTTCCCGGCCATGGCGCTCGCGCAACGGGTGCGGCACGACCCGCGCGCGCGCGCCGCGTGGGCGCTCGGGCTGCTGCTCGCGATCGGGTTTGTCGTGCGGTTTCACTATCTGCCCGCGATCGGGCTGATCGCATTGTGGAGCCTCGGGCCCGACTGGCGCCGGGCGCTGCCCGGACTGGCGCTGGGTGGCGCGGCGGGGCTCGCGCTCGGCGGTTTGGGCGATCTGGTGACGGGTCATCCGCCGCTGGTGTGGATCTGGCGCAGCATTGCCTTTAACGTGGTGCAAGGCGGCAGCGCGCTGTTCGGCACGCAGCCGCCGTGGTGGTTCGTGACCTGGCAATTGCAGACCTGGAGCTGGGCGGCGCTCGCGCTGGTGCCGCTGATGGCCTTGGGCGCGCGCCGGTGCCCGATGCTGTTCGCCATCGCGCTGGCGATCTACGCCCCACATTCGCTGATCGCGCACAAGGACTACCGGTTTGTCATTCTCGGCACCACCACGCTGGTGCTGCTCGCCGCGATCGGCTCGGTCGAGGCCTTTGCCATGCTCGAGCGCAGCGCCGTGCGCCGCTTTGTGCCGCATGGACGCCGGGCGATGGCCGTGCTGTGCCTCGGCTGGCTGGGGCTCGACGCGATCGTCGCCGAGAGCGACATTTTCGCGCCGCTGTGGAGCCAGGGCGACGACGCGTTCACCACGCTCGTGATCGCCGGCGAGCAACCCGGGATCTGCGGGCTTGCGGTCTATGACCAGCCCGCGCATCCCGCGCTGGCGATGAGCCTGTTCAATCGCAAAGTCCCGGCACTGCTGTTCGACGGTCCCGAAGCCTCGCTCGAAGCGCATGCGCTCGCCCGCCGCTTCAACGTGGCGATCGCCGCGCAATTGGCAGCACCGCAATTGCCCCCCGGCTACCGGCTGGTGACCTGCTGGGCGCAGGAAGAGGCCGAAATCGAGGATCGCGACCAGTGCGTGTTTGTGCGCGAAGGTGGATGCAGCGGCACGGCCAGCGATTTCGCCTACCAACCCGCGATCGAACGGCGCGGCAAATGAGCGCGCCGCGATCGTGGCTGCTCATGGCGCTTGCCGGGCTGGCCGGTTGCAGCACAGCCGCCACGCCCGGCGCCCCGCCCTGCCCCGTCGATGCCGTACTGCCCGCCAGTGCGCCCGAGCACGGCATGGCGATCGAAGACACGCCCGCCGGGCATTGCCTTGCGCAGCGCGCCGAAGCGGGTGACATCATGGCCGCGCTGCGGCTGGGCGATTTCTACCGCACTTTGC
>CAITOD010000028.1 GCA_903893935.1 uncultured Sphingomonadales bacterium | reverse complement strand
GCTGCGGTATGGGCGCGGCCTTGCTTCACGCCCGACCGGCGCGCGTTCACAGCAACGACTTTGACGTGATCCCGCTCGCCTTGCCTGGCCCAGGCAGTTCCGCCGAAACGATTGTGGCCTGGGCGCCGTTCACGACATCCGAACAGATGGCATGCCTGGTGCGATGCCTGGAAGAAGCTGCGGAATAACGCTCAGCGCCCGGTCCACACTGGCGCACGCTTTTCCAAGGATAGCAGCGCCTGGCGGGGCGCACTGATAAGGCGCGCAGCGTCCTGTTCAATTGCCAGGATATCGGCATGGCGCGTCAACAGTGCGAAGGTTCAGGTTGCGGCTATGCGATAGCGGATGGGCAACGACTTTACCCCGCCGACAAACGACCCTTCGACAAAGCGGGCAGGACCGGTCATCGCGATATCGTCGACCCGCGCCAGCAGTTCGCGGAAGAAGCAGGTGAGTTCAAGCCTGGCGAGATATTGCCCCAGACACACATGCGGCCCCGTGCCAAACGCCAGTTGGCGATTGGGTCGCCGGTCGACGCGAAATTCGAATGGGCTATCAAAGCTGTCTTCGTCACGGTTGGCCGAAGGATAACTCAGCAGGATGATATCGCCCTGTTTGATCGCTTTGCCCGCCACTTCGCAGTCTTCTGCAGCGGTCCGGCAAAAATGCTTCACGGGCGTCGTCCAGCGCAGGATTTCCTCAACCGCTGTGCCCAGCAAGGCCGGGTTCGCGCGCAGTTTGGCAAGTTCCGCAGGATGTTCGAGCAACGCCAGCAGGCCACCCGAAATGGCATAACTGGTGGTATCGTGTCCGGCGGTTGCGGCAACGAAGAAATAGCCGAAGACGTCGCGTTCGTGCAGCAATTCGCCGTTGATCCGCGCATTGGCGATCACACTGGCCAGACCCGGTCGGGGATTGGCACGCAGGTCATTGATATAATCCATGAAATACTGTTTTACGTCGAGTACCGCAGTCAGCCCGGCCTTGCCGCCCTTGTTGTATTCGGGATCGTCGTTTGACAGGGTTTGCTGGGTCATCGCCAGCATCATCGCTTCGTCCTTTTCGGGAATGCCCAGCAGCGACATGATCACGCGCAACGGATAAGTCATTGCGATCCGGGCAAAGTCGCATTCGCCGCCTGCAGCCGCCATGCGGTCGATAAATTCGCTGGCCAGGTCGTCAATGCTTTGGGCAATACCTTCCATCCCTTTCGGGGTGAAATAGGACTGGCTGATGTCGCGGTATGCACGATGCTCTTCACCGTCCATGCCGGTGACATTGCGAATGAAATGGCTTGAATCAGACCCGCCCCCCGCCTTTCGTGACCGAGCCTGATGCTCCAGCGAAAATAACGGCTGGCGCGGCGCGCTGAGGAAAATCGTCGAAGCCTTTTCGATCGCCACGATATCCTGGTGATGCGTGGCGAGCCAGAACGGCTCAAAGCCTTCTGGTTCGACCCAATGCAGGCGATCCTCGTGGCGCAGTTCGCACAGCAGCGCGTGCAACCGCGTAAAATCGGCAAACAGCTTGGGGTCGACAATCGCTTCAGCCCTGGCGTTGTT
>CAITOD010000027.1 GCA_903893935.1 uncultured Sphingomonadales bacterium | reverse complement strand
TCGATGCGCCCCGCGTGCTGACCCCGCACGAGGGCGAACTGGCCACGCTCGAACGCGCCTTCGGGCTGGCGGGCACCGGCTTCAAGCGCGACCGTGCACTCCGGCTTGCAATCGCAAGCAAGTCGTTCGTCGTGGCGAAGGGACCCGACACCGTGATTGCGACACCCGAAGGCCGGCTGGTCATGGCGCCGCGCGCCTCGTCGTGGTTGTCGGTGGCGGGCAGCGGCGATGTCCTGGCGGGCGTGATCGCCAGCCGGCTGGCGGTGACCCGCGATGCCTTGCGCGCGGCGTGCGAGGGCGTGTGGCTGCACGGCGAAGCGGCGCGGCTGGCCGGCCCGGCATTCGCGGCTGCCGACCTTGCCGACATGGTGCGACCGGCGGTACAGGCAGCCTTGTGACGGCATCCAGCATGAACAAACCCGGGCTGATCGTGCGCGTCGCGGCCAAAGGCGATGGCGCCACCGCTGATGGGCGTCATAGCCCGCTCGCAGCGCCCGGCGACGTGCTCGAAGACGACGGCTCGCTGACGCATGGCCCCGATCATGTCGAGCCAGCCTGCCGCCATTTCCCCGCGTGCGGGTCGTGCCAGTTGCAGCATTTGTCGGAACGCGCGCTGGCCGGGTTTGTCGGCGATCGCGTCGCCGGCGCCGCGCGCGGGCAGGGGATCGAACCGCCGCTCATGCCGCCCGCGCACGTGTCGCCGCCGCACAGCCGCCGCCGCGCCACGCTCCATGCGCAGGCGATCGGGCGCCGCGTGGTGCTGGGCTTTCGCGAAGCGGCATCGCACCGGCTGGTCGATCTGAAGCAATGCGAAGTGTTGGCGCCAGCGCTGTTCGCGCTCGTCGGCCCCTTGCGCACGCTGCTTTCGGCGCGCGCCGACCGCAAGCTGGCGGTCGATATCGAGCTGACTCTGGCCGATCAGGGCGTGGCCGCAGGCTTGACCGGCTATGTCGCCGAAGGGCTGGCACAGACCGAGGCGCTGCTCGATTTCGCGCGCGACAGCGCGCTGGCGCGGCTGACCATCGATGCCGGCTATGGCCCCGATACGGTGTGGGAGCCCGAACCGGTGACGATCACACTGGGCGGGACCCCGGTTGCATTGCCGCCCGGCGCTTTCCTGCAGGCGACTGCTGATGGCGAAGCCGCGCTCGCTGGCGCCGCGCGCGAATGGCTGCATGGCGCGGCCACCATTGCCGATCTGTTTTCCGGGCTTGGCACATTTGCTTTCGCGCTGGCAGGGCCGGGCACCAAAGTGCTGGCGGTCGAAGCCGCGCGCGACGCGCATCTCGCCTGTCAGGCCGCCGCGCGGATGCATGCGCGGCCGGTCCTATCGGCGCACCGCGACTTGTTCCGCAATCCGCTGCGCGCTGAAGAACTCGACCGCTTCGCGGGGGTGCTGCTCGACCCGCCGCGCGCGGGTGCGCGCGAACAGATCGAACAGATTGCCGGCTCGCGCGTTGCCCGCGTGGTCTATGTGAGCTGCAACCCGGCGAGCTGGGCGCGCGATGCCGCCACGCTGATCGCCGGGGGCTATCGCCTCGCCGAATTGCGCAGCGTGGGCCAGTTCCGCTGGTCCACGCACGTCGAACTCGCCAGCCTGTTCGTGCGCTGACAATCCGCTAAAGCCCTCCCCCTGAGGGGGAGGGCTGGGTGGGGTTTACGACGCCCGCTGTGAAGCGCAACAAATCAGCCGCCGGACACCCCTCCCCAACCCCTCCCTGGAGGGGAGGGGCAAGCTGGACGCTAAAAGACTGCCAAAGCCGCGCGCGCGATCAGTGCCATCAGCACCAGGCTCGACAGGATAAACAGGATAAAGCGCGGCATGACTTTGTTGATCGTTGCGTGCCAGACCGAATGTGCCACGCGCAAGCAGACATAAGCCCAGCCCAGTTGAACGCTCGACCCGTCGCCCGCGCCCACGATCGCGAGCGTAATCGCCACCGCGTAAAACACGGTCGGTGCTTCGTGCAAGTGGTTGTAATTGTGCGCGGGCCACTGCGCTTTGGGCGGCAGCACTTTGTCGAGCTTTGCCGCCGTCCAGCCCACATCAGCGCCCGGCTGGTTGAGCGCGGGCACTTTGGCAATTGCCGGGATGCGGCCGATAAACACCCACACCCACATCACCATCGTCCAGCCCGCGAGCGCTACCACCGGCCCCAGAATGGCCATTCCGCTTGTGTGCATTTCTTCTGCCTCCCCTGTGCGGCGAAAACATGCGTCTTAACACCGGGCAAAGTCAAATCACTGCCAGGCTTGACGGATCGCGATTGCTGGGATTGACGCGCTGCACGCCATCCGCCTGAAATCTACGGGGGTGAAAGATATCGATTTTGTGCGCAATCGCGCTAAAGTAAATCACAATAATTCCGTGGAGAACGCGCCATGTTGTTTCGCAACAATCATTTGGCTTTCAAGCTACGAAATATTGCGTTTATGATCTTCCTGACAATAGTGTTTATTGCATCAAACGGC
>CAITOD010000026.1 GCA_903893935.1 uncultured Sphingomonadales bacterium | reverse complement strand
TCGGCAACGGCATAGAGCGCGGATTCGGCCGCTTCGATCTGGCCCAGCGGCGAGACGCTTTCGCTGGTATCCATCGCCGCTTCGACCAGCCCGCGCCCGACCGTGATCAGTTCGCGCAGCAGCGCGAGGTCATAGATCTGTTGCGCCAGTTCGCGCGGCGCCAGCAGGCCCTGCCCGTCGGCGGTCAGCCGCGCAAGATAAGCGGTGCCGCCGAGTTCTTTCAGCCCTTCGTCGGTTTCGAAATAGGGTTTGAGCGTGACCGGGGTGACCACCGCCTTGCGGTCGATCAGCGCGGCGATGCGTGCGAACACCCGGCCGTGAACTGCGGCAAAGAAGTGCTCTGCGGTCAACGGGCACGTCATTTCTTCGAGAATGCGGTTGTCGATCAGCACCGCGCCGAGGAACGCGGCCTCGGCCTCGACATTGGCGGGCAGCGCGCGCACGGGATCGGCTTCGCGCAGCATCAGGGGTTGGGTTGCAGACATCCGGGTACAGTGCCCGCTTCGCCCGGCGGCGACAAGCGCGTGGCCTGTGGATAGCGGGGAGGGCTTGCCGAATGCCTTTGGCCTATGCCAAGACCTTTGCCGACCATGGCGGACCCGCGTATTGCCCATATCGAACTCGACGAGGCGACGATCATCTGGCGCAACGCCGATATCGAGCAGGAACGCCGCATCGCGATTTTCGACCTGATCGAGGAAAACACGTTCAAGCCGGTGCGCGCGTTCGAGGCCGGGCACGAAGGCCCATATCGGCTGCGGCTGTCGGTCGATGACGGGCGGCTGGGCATGACGGTCTATGACGAGGCCTCGCAGCATCTGGAAACCGTGATTCTCGGGCTCGGGCGGTTTCGCCGGCCGATCCGCGATTATTTTGCGATTTGCGAATCGTATTACCAGGCGATCCGCCGCGCCACCGCGCAAGAGATCGAAACGATCGACATGGCGCGGCGCGGGGTGCACAACGACGCCGCGACCACGCTGCTCGAGCGGCTGGAAGGCAAGATTGAGACCGACTTTGCCACCGCACGGCGGCTGTTCACGCTGATCTGTGTCCTGCATATCAAGGGGTAGCCGGTGGCGGGACGGAAACGATGGCTGCTGCTGCCGGCGCTTTTGCTGGTGCTGGCGGGTGGCGCGCTGGCGGGGCTGAACTGGGCCAGTCACTGGGCGCCCGATCGCACGCGCTATCCGGTGCAGGGGCTGTGGCTCGATGCCAGCGCCGGGCCGGTCGAATGGGCCACGCTCAAAGCGAGCGGGCCGGGCGGGCATGGCGCGGATTTTGTGTATCTGACCGCCAGCAGCGGGGCGACGGAGCGCGACCCGGCGTTTGCCGCCGGCGCGGAGGCCGCGCATGGTGCCGGCTTGCAAGTCGGCGCGGTGCATATCTATGACTTGTGCGTTCCGGCCGATGTCCAGGCGAGCAATTTCGTCACCACGGTGCCGCGCGACAAGCATATGCTGCCCGCCGCGATCGCGCTCGATCTCGACGCCAAACGCTGCCCCTCGCCGCCGGGCGAAGCCACGATCGACAGCGAACTGACGACGTTCCTCAACGAAGTCGAGCGCCATCTTGGCCGGCCGGTGGTGCTGATGCCGTCGGAGGCGGTCGAGGCGCGCTATCACCTTGCCGCGCGGATCAACCGCAATGTGTGGGTCGCCGGCGACTTTCGCGTGCCGACATATGTGGCGCGGCCATGGGTGCTGTGGACGGCAACCCGGCGCTTGCGCGTGGCCGGTGTCGGCGTGCCGGTGCGCTGGGTGGTGGTGCAGCCGTGAGCGATCTCATTGATCGCGCCGCGCTGATCGCGGCCGCGCGCGCCAGCCACGAAGGCCACCGCGCCGGCCTGGTCGCGGTGGCCGTGGTGGGCGGCCCCGATGGCGCGGTGCGCGAAGTGGTTGCCCCATGCGGCCGCTGCCGCCAGGTCTTGCACGAACTGGCGGCGCTGGGCGGCACCGATCCGCTGGTGATCGCGCAAGGCGCGCATGAAACCGTGGAAATGCGGCTGAGCGCGCTCTTGCCTCATGCCTTTGGCCCGGCCAATCTGGCCGGATAAGTCTCACTAGCGAAAGGCACGTCTTGGCCATCCTGTCCGACCGTTGGATCCGCCGCGCGGCGCTCGAAAACGGCATGATCGAACCTTTTGTCGAAAGCCAGCGGCGCGATGGCTGCATCAGCTATGGCTTGTCGTCGTATGGCTATGACGCGCGCGTGGCCGATGAATTCAAGATTTTCACCAATGTCGATTCGGCGGTGGTCGATCCCAAGGACTTTGCCGCCAATTCGTTTGTCGATCGCAAAGTGCCGGTCTGCGTGATCCCGCCGAACAGTTTCGCATTGGCGCGCACAGTCGAATACGTTCGCGTGCCGCGCGATGTGCTGGTGATCTGCCTCGGCAAATCGACTTATGCGCGGTGCGGCATCATCGTCAACGTGACCCCGCTCGAACCGGGTTGGGAGGGCCATGTGACGCTGGAATTTTCCAACACCACGCCGCTGCCGGCCAGGATCTATGCCAACGAAGGCGCGTGCCAGTTCCTGTTCCTGCAAGGGAACGAGCCGTGCGAG
>CAITOD010000025.1 GCA_903893935.1 uncultured Sphingomonadales bacterium | reverse complement strand
GCAACGGATCGTGCCTGGGCAGCAATTGTACCGGTGGCGGCGGCGGTGGCGGCGGCGGGATGAGCGAGACGTTCTATGGACGCTATCTCAACTCGGTGCTGCAGGAACGGTTGCAACGCGACGAACGCGTCAACCGTCAGGTGTTCACGGCCGATTTCGCGATCACCATGTCGCCGGGCGGGCGGATTACCGAAGTCACATTGCTCAAATCGTCTGGCCGCGCCGATCGCGACCAGGTCTTGCGCAACATTCTGCTCGGCGCGGTCGATCTTGATCCGCCGCCGGCCGGGATGCGCTGGCCGCGCAAGATGACGGTTCACGGCAAACGGTCGCTGTAGTGGCCCTGTAACGGGCACGGGCGAAAGCAGATCAAAAGGACGAGTGAATGATACGCAGACGGATGCTCAAAGCAGCACTTTTGCTGGGCTTGCCTGCCAGCCTGCTGCTGGGCTCCACCGCCGGGCTCGCACAGACGGCGCCTGCGCCTTCGACCAATGCCATGGTCAATCTGGTGCGGCTGCTGGTGGCGCAAGGCACGATCTCGAAAGACAAGGGCGATGCGCTGATCGCCGAGGCGCTGGCCGAAGCCGAGCAGGCAAGGCGCGCCGAAGACGAAGCGCATCGTGCGCTGGCGCTGATTGCCCCGGCGGGCCCAGGTGCGCCAGCGACTGCGCTCGCCCAGGCAGGAACTGCGGCGCCCGCGGCTGCTGCGCCCGCACCCGCTCCTGCGCAAGTCGCCACGCTTGCCCCGCCCCCCGCCGGCACCATCCGCGTGCCCTATATCCCCGCGGTGGTGCGCGACCAGATTCGCGACGACATCAAAGCCGACGTGATCCGCACCGCCAAAGCCGAAGGCTGGGCCTCGCCGGGGCTGGCCGCGCCCGACTGGGTGCAGGGCTTGCGCATTCACGGTGATTTCCGCATGCGATCGCAATCGCAGTTCTACAGCCGCTACAACGCGACCGATATCCCCAACTGGGCCTCGATTGTCAGCGGTGGGCCGCTCGATCTGCTGAGCGGATCGATCCCGTTCCTCAACGCCACCGAAGACAAATATTCGCTGCTGGGGCTGCGCGCGCGGCTGGGGTTCGATTTCACGGTCAATTCGCGCACCAAAGTCGGATTCGAACTGGCCAGCGGCAACAACAACGCGCCGACATCGACCAGCGTCACGCTGGGCAACGGCTTTTTCAAGCGCAGCGTCTATCTCAACAAGGCCTATCTGCAGGAAGCCTTCGGCCAGGAGATCACCGCCACGATTGGCCGGATGGACAACCCGTTTCTGTCGACCGACGCGCTGTTCAACACCGAGCTCAAATTCGACGGGATCGCGGGCGCAATTTCGCTGCCCGACCGTGTGTTCGGCCATGCCGATCTGGCTTTGCGCGGCGGGGCGTTTCCGCTCGATTTCGGCGATCAGAACTTTCCCGATACCGCCAACATCAAGCAGGCCAACGACCAGAAATGGCTGATCGCGGGGCAGCTGGAAGCCGATATCCACCTTGGCCAGCGCAAATCGCTGAAGCTTGCTTCGGGCTATTACCTGTTCCGCAACATCCAGGGCGAGCCTTCGGCGCCGTGCCCGCTCGGCGTGGGTGCGACCCAGTGTTCCACCGACCCGAGCGCGCCGTTTTATGTGCAGAAGGGCAATACGCTCTTCCAGATCCGCGATATCGTCAACGCGGCAGGGCAATCGGTCGATGGCAACCAGCTGCTGGGGCTCAGCGAGAAGTTCCACGTGCTCGATACGCTGGCGGTGCTCAAGATACCGGTCGGCAGCGAGACCGAATTTTCGTTTATGGGCGAATATCTGCGCAACCTCGCGTTCAGCCGCAACGTCTGCCGCTTTGGCGAACAGTTCGAACCGGTCAACAACGGCGGTGCGGGCGGCAGCGGCAATATCTGCGATCCGACCGTGTCGACCCGCACGCCGTTTGTCGGCGGCGGGCAGGGGTTCCAGGTTCTGGCCAGCATCGGCTATCCCGCGCCGCGCCGCTGGGGCGAATGGCGCGCGTTCGCGGGGTACAAGTATCTCGAAAGCGATGTGGTGCTCGATGCGTTCAACGACGATTCGTTCAATCTCGGCGGCACCAATGCCAAAGGGTTTACGCTGGGGGTGACGCTGGGGCTGACACCGGGGATGAGCACGACGGCAAGGTTCCTCAGCAGCAACCAGATTTCGGGCGCGCCGCTGGCGATCGACGTGTTCCAGCTCGATCTGAATGTGGCGTTCTGATGCGCGCGCTCCCGATCCTGCTCATGCTCGCGCTCCCCGTCCCGGCGGCATGGGCTGCGGCGCCTGCTGTTCCGGCCGCCCCTGCAGCCCCGCCATCGGCCGACGCGGCCAAAATCGAATCGCTGCAGCAGCGCCTGCTCGCCAGCCAGCAAACCATTGCCACGCTCGAGCGCGAGCTCGACACGGCGAAGAACCGCGCGGTGGTGATGGACGAATGCCGCGTGAAGAACGGCCGGTTGGTGTTCATCGCGCGCGAACTGATCGAGGCTTACGAGCGCCGTTACAAGATGGGGCACAAGGACCCGCTCCAGCTCGGTCGCCGCCGGTTTGAATTCGAGCTGCAGGCGCTGTCGGATGCGGTCTATACCAGCCGCATCGATGTGCCGGTGCCGCGCGTTCCGGGCGACAAGCCGGTGGCCGAACCGGCCGATGCGGCGGCAAAACCGGGCAAGAAAGCCGCCAAGGCCAAAGCCGACACTACTGCGCCTGCGCAACCAGCCCACCCTGAACCCGTCCAGCCAGAGCCCGTTCCCCCTGCGCCTGCGACGACTGCCACGCCGCCACCCGCCCCGGCACAGGCTCATTGACAATGGCACGCAGCAGACGACCGTCACGAGCAGTGCGCCCACGCCATGCGGCCGCGTTTGGCCCGATGCTGCCGGTGGCGCGGCCACGCCGGCTGATGGCGGGTGTCAGCCTGGCTGCACTGTTGTTCGGCCTGTCGAATACACCGGCCGCCGCACAGCTGGCCAAGCTGCGCGCCAATGCCGGGATCGTCAATCCCGCCTCCGCCGCCGCCGCGACCACTGCGGCACCCGTGCGCCCGGCAACGATGACCGAAGCGCTCGCGCGACAGACCGCGATGCAGACGCAGGCGCAGCAGTTGCAGGCTTATGTCCAGTCGGCGCGCAACGCTGCCTATGCCTCGGTTCCCGGGGCTTCGAGCGTCACCGACGGCATTTCGGTCAACGGCCTCAATCCGATCGCAGCGGTCAGGGCTGTGACCGTGATCGCGCCGGCTGGAACCACTGCGCCCGCCGCCAATGCCGCGCCATCCTCGACGCTGGCCGTCAACGATGCGACCGGGCTCAACACGTGGCAGGGTGCCACCGCGCCGGTGCAGACCACCAGCAGCACGGGCGCGGTTACCGTCACGATCACGCAAAACCAGCAAAACGCGCTGCTCAGCTGGCAGAACTTCAACGTCGGCGCCAACACCACACTGAATTTCGTGCAGCGACAGGGCGGCGTGGCGCAGCCCGGCTGGACGGTGGTCAATCGCGTGGTCAATGCGGTCAATCCCAGCCTGATCCTGGGGTCGATCAAGGCCGATGGCACCGTGCTGATCCTGAACAATCAGGGGATCATTTTTGGCCCTAATTCGCAAGTCAATCTCAACGCCTTGATCGTGAGCACGCTCGAACTGGGCAATTTCGCGTCGCAAGTTACCACGATCGGGTCGAACCAGTTTTTCATTGCCTCGACCATTGCCCAGCGCAACGTTTCGTTCCTGCAGAATGGCCTGCTGGTAAACGGCGTCGGTGGCTATCAGGGGCAGATTCTGTCGGCGCTGCTTCCGGCCGGATATTACAATGTCAACGCGCCCGTGCCGACGCTGACGGCGGGGACGGTCCTGGTCGACAGCGGTGCCTCGATTACCTCGGGCGAGGGTGGCTATATCATTCTGGCAGGGCCGACGGTGGTCAATGCAGGATCGCTCTATGCGACCGATGGCCAGGTCAGCTTGCAGGGCGGCGAGAACATTGGAGCGGTGGCTTCGGCCGGCGGGACAGGATCCTACGATGCGAATGTCCGCGGACTGGTGCTGTCAAGCCAGGTGCCGTCGGTCCCGTCGCTTCCGCAACCAACAACCCCCGATCAGGGGGAAGTGATCAATTACGGGTATATCCAGTCGACCCGCGGCTATCTGTCGCTGGGCACGGCGCCCTATGGCACGATCGAAAACGATGGCTTGCTCGAAGCGACGACCAGCGTTTCGCGCAACGGTTTCATCCGGCTGACCGGGGGCAGCGTGACGCTCGATGGTGGTGCAACGGGTGGGACCGCGAGCGGCATCGTCATCCTGCCCGACAGCGACGGCGAAACAGTTCCCCAAGGCACGCCACAGGCGCCGCCCGCATTCAACACGTCGCAAGTGAGCATTGGCGATTCGATCTATTCATACGCCACCGGGTTGACAGTCGGATTGTGTCCTTCGGTGTTCACGATGGGCCAGAACGCCTTCATCTACGCGCCAAGCGCCAATGTCATCATCGGGGCCAATGTCGCGTCGGGCAATTTTACGCCCCAGACCGAAATCATCAACGGTGTCACGATCGACAGCGGTGCCACGATCGATGTCGCCGGGATGATGGCTGTGCCAAGTTCGGCATCGGTCAACAGCGTAGAAATCAGCCCGGCCAAGCAGAATGAACTGCGCGACACGCCAAACTACCGCCCGGTCACCACCGATGGCAGCTTCACGCTCAACGGCGCGACGCTCTATGTCGATGCCACGACATCGGGGGTCCGTTCGGACGGCGTCGCGTGGGAAGGCTCGCCACTGCTGGAGGCATCCTCGGCGATCAGCCAGATCCCGGTTACCGCTGCACAGCTGATGACCAAAGGCGGCACGATCAGCATCGATGTCGGCGCGCTCAACTACAATACCGATCTTTCGGCCGCGCAAGTTTCGGCGGTCAATATCGCCAAAGGCGCGGTGTTCGATATTTCGGGCGGGTGGACGACATATGCTGCGGGCTATGTGCTGACCAGCGAACTGGTCACGTCGTCGGGCGGCATTGTCAATATTGCCAATGCCGATCCCAACGGCAGCTATGTCGCCGTGGTCAATGGCTTTACCGCCAAGCAGCCGGCCTTCGGCATTTCCCAGACGTATTACAACGCCGCGATCCAGGGCGAAAAATACGAAACCGCTTATGATCAGGGGAGCAATGCCGGCGCGCTGGAAGTGGTCGGTACGCTGATTTCGTTTGATGCCACGCTTTACGGCAACGCCTTTGCCGGGGCCAACCAGCTTGCCGCGGCGCAGGCTGCCAGCGCGGGTTCGAGCATCACCGGCGATCCGCGCAAATTGCAGGCCAGCCAGTATCAGTTGCCCGCCGGCGGCCTGTTTCGTATCGGCTCGTTCAGCGGGAGCTCGGGCGCCGGGCTGGGCCAGGATATCGTGGTCTACGATGGCACCCGCAACACCGACAGCAGCGGGAGCCTGATCCCGGCGAACCCCGCCGAAATCCTGCTCGATGCCAATATGCTCTCCAATGCGGGGCTTTCGGCGCTGGTGTTGCAGACCAGCGGTGCGGTGACGTTTGCAGCGCCAGCCGACACGGCCACGATCCTCAGCGCCAGCACGGCGCTCAATGCCAATCCGGCGCTCACACTCTCGGCGCCTGCCTACCTGACGCTGGCGCCGGGCGGTACGCTGGAAGTCGATGCCGGGCGGACGATCCGGTTTGACGGGCAAGTGCGCATTGCCGATGGCACGGTCGCAGCGCAGACGTATCAGTTGAGCGAGCTGAACGGGCCCGGTCTTGGCGAAGTTGGCAACCCGTTCCGCATCGACGACGATATCAGCAGCAACTATGGCAGCGAAGCCGATCTGCCGACCCCGTTCAATATCGTGGTCAATGGCACGCTCGATGTGTCGGGCAAATGGACCAACGATTATATCGGTGGATCGATGCCGCAAGGCGCTGCATGGATCAGCGGCGGTTCGGTCAGCCTCACCGTTGCGGCCAAGGCATTTGTGCAGATCGGCCCTTACGTGGCCGGCGATCTGTCCGGCAGCATTCTGGTCAATCCGGGCAGCATGCTCGATGTGTCGGCGGGCGGCTATGTTTCGGCCAAAGGTGCGCTGACGCTGACCGGCAACGGCGGCAATGTCAGCCTGATCGACGCGACGACGTATGCGACGCTTGCGCCCTTGCTGCCGGTCAACGGGGACAACGAGGGAACCACGGTACCAGGCCAGGGTGTGGCGTTCGACCCGATCCAGCCCACTGCAACGACCGAAGGTGTTCAACCGTCGCTGGTGCCGGTGCAGCAGAACAGCGTGGTCAAATTTGCCCCGGGTTCGATCGAGGGCTTCGGCTTTGGCAGTGGTGGCACGTTCAAACTGATCGCGCCCGACATTGCCGTGACGCCGGCCGGCACGACCACCAGTCCCGATGCCAATGCCACGGTCATTCCGCTCGATTTCCTGGCCCGCACCGGTTTTGGCACGCTCAATCTGACAGCCTATCATTCCGCGATCTATGCCAATCTGTTCGTTGACGGCAGCCCCGGTCTGTCGGCGTTTTTCGACACGACCGCGGTGGTCGTGGGCAAAGGCCAGACGCTCGATCTGACGCAGACCTTGCTGCCCAACCTGCTCGATGCGACCACCACGCAAATGCTGCTGTCGTTGCCTGGCGGCAGCAATGCCGCCGCGCTGCTAACGCCGGCAATCCCCGCCGCGGCGTGGTACCAGAAACCGGCGACGCTTACGCTCAACGGGTTGATGGAACTGGATGTCGAAGCGGGCGGTTCGGTCATCGGCGCGGCCCAGGCGACGATCATCACGCCAAAGCTCTATAATGCGGGAACCATCGATCTGCCCGGCGGAACGATCGACCAGGTGGCGGCGCTGCCGGCGGCGCTCAACGGCCAGGGCTTCGGGCTCACCGGCGCGGCCTATGGAGGCAACGGCTTTGCCAGCGTATTCGGTGCTCCCAATGCCCAAGGGCAGTACCAGCTTGCCGCGAACAACGTCGCCGGGCTTACCGACACGCTGGGCAATCTCCTGACCAACAACCAGATTTTCACAACGACCGACAGTTCGGAGCGCTTTTTCTATTTCCTCGGGCAAGTGCCGGCCAATACCGGTGTGCTGCTGGCCGCGGGCAGTGTTACCAATCTTGCCGGGACAGTAACGTACAATCCGGCCGCGCCGTTCGCGCCTGACGGCACGATGTACAACGTCGGCACAATCATCAATGGCGGCAGCATCGACGCGGCGGCACAAGTCATCGCTTCGACCGGCGTGCTTTTTGCTGCACCCAAATATGGCTACGATGCCTATCCGGATCCGGCCAGCAGTTCGTCGACACCGCCGCCGCAGCCGGTGCAGACCGCGGCGCGCGCGATCGTCGCCTTGCCAGGATCAACCATCAACATCAGCGGTACCAGCGCGGTGCTCGATGTGCTCGATGCCGAAGGGCAATATGTCAGTACGCCCGAATGGAGCAATGCCGGATCACTGGCGCTGCTGAGCGGCGGAACTTTGTCGGGCGCGACGATTCTGGCTTCGGGCGGTACCGCTCAGGCGACGGGCGGCACGCTCGAATGGCTCGACCCGACGATCAGCGGCGTCGATCCTTGCGCCGGGCATGTCGCGTGTGCGGGTGCGTTCGGGGTTGCCTATGCGGATCAGATCGCCAGGTCGGGCTTCAGCACTTTGATCGCCGACGGCGGGCTTAAACTCGATGGCACGTTCACGCTGGCGCTTGGCGCGGCGCTGCTGGTGCGCTCGCCGGTCGCCATCGACGGAGCAACGATCGGCGCCAATGCTGCCGTGACGATTTCGGCAACGCCGGGCACCAATGCCGTGATCACGGCACCTTACATCAACTTCTCGAGCACCCAGGGCGGGGTCGGTACCGGGTCGGGGTCTGCAACGGGCAGTGCCAAAGTTACTTTCTCGGCCGGTGCCTCGGGCATGGATTTCATGGGCGGGATAACGTTCGACGGGTCGATCAGCCAGCTCAATCTCGAAAGTGTGAACGATATCCGCCTGATCGGCGTCGATGATCGACCCGATTCGTCGGGCGAGCCTGTGCTCGACGGTGCGCTGCAAGCCGCAGGAAACATCACCTTCGATGCGGCGCGGGTTTATACGACGACAGGGACGGGCAATCTGCAACGCATTCTCCAGGATGCATCCGGTGCGATCGATCCGACGCCGCCGTCGCCTTACCTGCTCGAAGCGCTTGGCACCTCGACGATCACCTTCCTGGGCGATCACAGCAGCGACGCAACGCCGTTGTCGGCCGGGTCGTATCTGCAGATCCTGGCGGGCGCGGTTACGCAGGATGGCTATCTCGCGGCGCCCATGGGGCGCATCGATTTCGGCACTTCGACCAATCCGGTCACCAGTGTCGTGTTCGGTGCGGGCAGCGTTACTTCGGTATCGGGCGCGGGCATGAACGTGCCTTATGGCACGACAACCAACCTTGCCGCATACTTCTTTACGCCGGGAACGTCCTCGGCACTGACCGAGTTGCCCAGCGGCGATCTCACCATCACCGCGACGAACATCAACGTTACCAAAGGCAGCACAGTTGACGGTGCGGGTGGCGGCAGCGTGTTTGCATACGAGTTTGTTTCCGGCACCGGCGGTTCGCGGGACCTGCTCAGCCGCTTCAACAGCGACCAATACAGCAGCAACAATTATAACGCATCGACCGGAATCGGCTATCAATATGCCGACGAGCGTCAGGTCTATGCCATCGTACCGCTCGCCGAAGCACAAAATATTGCGCTCTACGATCCGGTCTATTCGGCCGATTACAGCAAAGTGCCCACGTTCGATGACAATGGCACGCAAGGGCCCACCAATCTCTATGGGGTGAACGCCGGCCTGGCAGTCACGCTTGACGGCGGTGCCGGGATTGCCGCCGGGCAATACGTTCTGATGCCGGCGCATTATGCGCTTTTGCCCGGCGCGTATCGCATCGTCGAAAACGATGGCCAGGCCGCACCCGCGGTCGGCACCGTGCAAACATTGCGCGACGGCAGCATTGTCATGGGCGGCACGTTTTCGACTGCCGGAACCGGTTTTGCCAGTTCGCAACGCCTGTCGTTCACGGTCGAAAGCCAATCGACTTACCTCAAATATTCCGACATCCAGACCACTGACGGCACCACCACGATCAAGGCCGCAGCGGCGAGCGAAGGCCTGTCTGTGCCGTCGAACCCGCTGAATGCCGCGCAAGTGGTGCTCGATCCGCTGTCGCAGCTGAAGGTTGACGGGACATTCAATCTGGCCGCTGCCACCGGCGGCAACGGCTCTGAAGTCGATATTCTCGGCAACATCATCGTGCTCAGCGCATCCGACCTCACCAGGCCGCCCGGCACACTGGTGCTTAGCAACAAGACGATCGCCAATCTCGATGCCAACAGTCTGCTGATTGGTGGCGAGCGCATCGAAAACTCGGACGACACCACGACACTCGAAGTCTCCGCTTCCAAAATCACCGTGCAGGATGGGGTCAACATCACGATCCCCGAGCTGATCCTTGCCGTCGGCGGCAAAGATTCGCGGCTCGACGTCGACGATGGCGCCGTGCTGACCGCGACCGGTACGCTCGACGATACCCGCGCCGGCGATTATGTCATCACCGGTACGGTTACGCTGCACGGATCGATCGCGCCACAGGCGAGCGAATTTGATCAGACCGGGATCGGCTCGGTCTTGCGCCTTTCCAGCGGGCCGCAGCGGCTTGTCGATCGCACAGGGACCGCCTCATCCAACGAAAAGCGCAGCTCCACGCTCAAGATCGGGCTGGCCGGTCTCTCCGGCAACGCGCTGCTGTTTGATACCAACGACAAGTTCGCGATTTCGGCAGACGCTTCGCTTGTCGCGGCGGATATTGCGCTCGATGCCCGCGATATCAGTTTTGGCAAGACCGGGACGATCAACGCCAAAGTTGAACAAAAGCTTGCCGCAGCCACCGAGCTGACGCTCGCATCGGACAGTGCAATCACGTTCGATCCCGGAACGGTCGATACCTTCAACACACTGGTCATCGATGCGCCCGGCATCGGATTTGGCAGCGCAACCAAAACTGCGCAGTCCCTGACGCTCGATACCGGCGCGCTGACACTCATGAACACCAGCGGCATTTCGCTGGCGTGCGGTGCGACGGGCGCGCCGGTGTGCGGCACAAGTGGCAATGCGCTGACAATCAACGCAACCACCCTTACCCTTGGGTCCGGCACATTCGAGACCTATGGCTTTGACAAGTCGGTGGCGGTGACCGCCACGAGCGGTACGTATTACGAGGGGGCGGGCACGCTCAATCTGCGCGCTGCGGCGCTGAGCCTTGCCACGCCGTTCGTGATCGACCGGGCGGCGGTGGTCGATCCGAACTCGCTGTCGTCGACGCCCAGCGACAGCATTACGCCAACCGGCAATTATACGATTCCGGTCACGCCCGATTACCTGATCGCCACCACCGGTGCCGTCGCGCTGTCGGCGCCGGTGTTGGCTGCCGGGGTCGCGGCGCCAACGCCCGCCGGCTTGCGCGCACCCGGCGCACAGATCGATTTCGGTACGACAACCGCGCCGGTGGCCAGCCTCGCAGTTGCAGGCGTCTCGGTGACAGCCTCGGCCGGCGTGATCGATGTCGAAGCCACCGGCGCGATCACGCTCGGTCAGGGTGCTTCGCTGGCTACCCCCGGGTATACGCGCAGCTATGGCGATGCGCAGGATGTTGCCACCGTGTCGGCAGGCGGGGGAACGATCAATCTGGTTTCGTTCGCGGGCAATATCACGGTGCCGACCGGCACCGTCATCAGTGTCGACAACGGCGTCGGCAATGCCGGCACGCTCAACCTGATCGCTGCCAATGGTGCGGTTGTGCTGGGTGCCACGCTCGATGCCACCGCCAGCGGTCCGCGAACCGCGTCATTTACATTCGATTCGGGGACCGGCGGGTTCGACCTGACCGGGTTTGCCAGGCAATACGGCCAGCTGTTCGAAGGCGCGCTGTCGATCCGATCGGGCGCAGGCAATCTCGATCTTGCTTCGGGCCAGACCCTTGTTTCCACCGGTGTCACGCTGACCGCCGATGGCGGGATTATCGACATCGCCGGCACGATCAACACGTCGGGCGCCAATATCGCCGGGATGACCACCACCCAGGCCGCCAATGCAATCGTCGACGGCGGCAATATCGCGCTTTGGGGCATGAACGGCGTCACGCTCGAATCCGGCTCGTTGCTTGATACGCACACCAGCGGTTATGCCGATACCGACTTGCGTCAGGCCTCGGCCGGCAATGTCACGATCGGGGTCGGCAATACCCCGACTGCGACGATCACGATTGCTTCGGGTGCGACGCTCAATCTGGGGGCGACGCGCACCGAAGCCGCGATCGCGGCGGGGGAGACGGGCAACCGCCTGGTGCCCGAGACGGTTGCCGACCCCAACACGCTGGTCAATAAAACGGTCTACAATTTCGTCGCGGCGGATACCGGGGGCACGCTGCTGCTGCGCGCACCGGTGGTGGCGGCGCCGGCAGGCAGCGCTGCTGCCTGGGGCGTCAACATCACTTTGGGCACCAGGCGCGCGATCAGCGGGGCAGCGGCCGAGCAGATCGAAGGCTATTACACGTACAATCTGGACACGATCGCCGCCAAGGGCCTTTACGATGGTGTCACTTCACCCGGTGCCGGCACCATCAGCCTTGATCCCGCGCCAACCGGCCATAATATTCTGTCGGATTATTTCGTCGGGTCCGATGGCACCCTGTCAGTCCCCTATTTCGTGCAGAATTTCTCGCTGACAGCGACCGACGGGACGACCAGCCTCGCGGGTTTTGCCGAACGCCCGGGGGTCAATCTGGTTTCGGTCGGCAATATCAAGCTTGTCAATACGTGGAACCTTGCGGCGGGTACGCTCAACACCACCGCAGCCTTGGCCGCCGGCGATCTGCAATTGATCCCTGAACTTGGATTGCGCAACGATGGCACGCCTTATTACGCGGTGGTCTCGGGCAAGGAGGGCGATCTGCTGGGCAACTATGTGCAGTTTCTCTATCGGGTCGGCGGAACGGCAAGCGGCCAGGCGGGGGTCTTTACTTTCGATGCGGGCGGCAATCTCGATGTTGCAGCGTCGATCAGCGACGGCTTTTTTACGTTCGCGGACAAGTCGGATGCGGCCTGGATCAATTACCAGTTGGGCGGTGGCGTGCGCACCTACACGCCAGGCGTGCTCGCTACATGCGGTTTGACCGACAATTGCCGCAATCTCGCGACCTATTCGACCGCTTCGGTCGCTGATGGAAGTCCATCGCTGTTTATCGACCTGACCGCCTATTACGGAATCGAGCAGGGTACCGCCACGGTCGTCGCGCCCTACGACGCAGCGGCAAATTCTGCGGTTGCTGCCGGCAGCAATATCAACCCGGCGACCAGCAATCCCGGTGGTGATGCGTTAGGTTTTGCCGAGCTCTTCCCGCTGTTGCCGGATGGTGCGGCGGTGCAATCGAGCAGTCTGCGGCTGGTGGCCGGTGCGTCGGTGTTGACCAGGGGGCAGACCGGAGCCCCGATTTTCTCTGCCAATCCGTTGCATCTCAACCCGGCTGTCGCTGCCAATGTCACAATTGAAGGTACCACCGAATATTCACTGACAGCGACGGCGTCGCAGTTCAGCATCAGCCAGAACCTCGAGATCCTGCTGGCGGTCACCGGGCTTGAGCCGACCACCGACCCGGCCTTCAGCCTCTCGGATCTGCTGGGTACAAAAAACACTGCCAGCGGCGCCAATACATTGACGGCCAATACTTTGACTACACTCAATTGGGGCTCGGCAAACAACAACCTCCCGCCGGTATTTACCAGCGATGCCAAAGCATTTTTTACGAAAACTGTGCCGGGAACCCTGATACCGGGTCCGCTCGGTTATTCGGGAGTAGAAGCACCGCTGGGGGAAATCATCGCATTTCTGCAGGAATATAGCGGGAATTATCTCTCCCAGCTTGGTGAAAGGGGCGCGGGTGCTCCGGTGGGTTCGATCACCCCACCGACGTTGATCAAATTTACCGACCCGACTGCCTATGTGAATACGCTCGTCCGCACTGGCAATGGCACGATCGATGTTGCCGCCAGTGGCAACATCGATCTTACCAACGAGAGCTCCAACCTTGTCGAATTTGGCGAGCCGGTGTTGTACCGGGACGTCAATGGAAATTATAAAAAGCCGGATGGCGCTTTTTTCACCGGCTCATCACGAGACGTTGCGCAAGTTGGTGGCACTGCGCTTTATACCGCCGGTGTGCGCGTAAGCACGGATGCGATCGAGGCCAATATTGTCGGTACCGGAGCCGAAGTGTCGGTCACGCCGGATAGCGCATACCAGGCGATCGCCCCGCAAAGTGCGGCCTTTATTCCAACGGCCAAAGGCTATGACGATCAAAATACCGTGTTCGCCAGTGGTGGCGGCAATGTTTCGATCACGGCCGGTGGCAGCGTTCTTGCGCTAACCGATGACTGGTCGACCGCCAATCTCGGTTCGGGCGAAACATATAACAAGGCGTTTACAACCTCGGTCAATACGGCAGCGATTGGTGACAGCACCCAGCTCTGGCGGGTCGGCGCGGTCGGGCAAGACACCGAGATTGCAATTGCGCCGAAATATTTCACCAGTGGCGTCGGTGCTCTGGGCGGCGGCAATGTCACCATCGCCGCCGGTGGCAATGTGTCGGAACTCGATGTGGCGCTGGACAACTCGGTAACGACCCCCAATTCGAGCGTGGGTCCGGTCCTGATGACGTTCGGCCATGGCAATTTGACCGAGATGGTCGGGGGCAATCTGATCACCGGGCAGATCGACGTCGCCAATGGCAACGGCAACGTCAACGTGGCGAGCAGCGTTGAGGGCCTGTTTGGTGAATACCTTCAGGTGCGAATAGCCGATGCGACCTTTGCGCTGACCGCCGAAGGTTCGATTGCAATGGCAGGGGTTTCGGCTCTGGCGGCATTCCCGGCGGGCAGCTCGGACGAGGAATACAACGCGGCGGGGTATTTTTCCCCGCTCTCGAGCTTTGCGGCCACCGCCAGCGGATCGCTGAGCTACACTGATAACCGCAGCAACCAGATCGTACCTTTCCAGCTTAGCGCGGGCGGGGCCGGCATTTTTGGCGGTAGCGTTCTTCCGCCCAATTTCAGCCTCTCGGCGCTGACCAACAGCCTTTATACACCAGGGGTACCTCTGGAGCTCTATCCATCTGCGACGGGCTCTTTGTCGCTGTTCAGCGCCGGCAACATCTCGTCGCTGGTGATTGCGATGAGCGATGCCGAGCCTTCGCTTCTGCCCGGCGCCTTCACCGCCGGCGAATACACGCTGACCGCGGTCACGAGTTCGGGGTCCGGCGATGTTACCCCGGTGCAAGGGCTGGGCTTCGGCATTCCCGGCGTTTCGGCCACGACCAGCGAGTCACTGCTGCGGATCTATCACGACCAAAGCGTGCTCCACACGGGTGATTCAAACCCGATCAGGGTCTATGCCGGGGTCGATTTATCCAGTGCGCTGATCAATGTTCCCAAAGAGGCCGAAATTATCGCCGGGCGCGATATCTCGAACCTTTTCTTTACCGGGCAGAACATCAACGCCAGCGACACGACGGTGGTTCAGGCCGGGCGTGATATCCTCGGTACCGATGCAACGTCGGCTCTGTTCAATTTGCCCTATGTCGTCTCGGGGGATCTCGTAGTGGGCGGGCCTGGCAACTTTCTGGTTCAGGCCGGGCGCAATCTTGGCCCGTTCATCAATTCGGCCGTGGTCAACAATGTAAGCTATGCTGGCGGTATCCAGACCGTGGGCAATTTGTATGATCCCTGGCTGACCAGTGCCGGAGCCAATCTGACCGTGCTGTTCGGCGTGGCCAACGGGGTCGATTATGCGGCCTTTGAACAAGCCTATCTCAACCCGGCCAACTTTGCGCAACTCGATGGTTCGCTGTTTGTCCAGACGACGGATTCGAGCGGCAACAAGCACCCGGTCCGGTCTGAACAGATCTACGCGCCGATCCTTGCCGAATGGCTGCGCACCAATGATCCGGTCGCGTTCGCGGCGATCTACGGGCTTGGCACGTTCAGCGATGCGACCAGCGCGTCTGCTGCAATCGCGGCTTCGGCTTATGCAGACACGACTGCCGGCAATACTGCGCTGACGACGGCTTCGTACAGCCAAAGCCAGGCAATGTATAATGCGTTTACCAAAATCAACGCGCTGGAGCAGGATCAATTTCTGATCAACGATGTTTATTTCAACGAATTGCAGCAACCGGCTGAACCAACCAGCCCGTCGTATCTGCAATATTTCCGCGGCTATCGTGCCATCGATACCCTGTTTCCGCCAGAATTGGGCTACACCAACAATCTGGCGGCCTATACTGTCAATGCGTCGACTATCGACGCCGATCATCCCCAGGGCGTCCCGACCCGCAACTTGCTCAATGGCCAGCCGCAAAAGGCCACGGAGATCGAGACAGGCAATGCCAACCTCGAACTCGCGACGATTCAGACGGGTAGCGGCGGCAATCTGACGATCCTTGGGCCGGGCGGCAATTTCATCGCCGGTTCGGTGGTGCGAACGTCGACTCAGGCCGCAAGCATCGTCTCCCGGTTCGGTGTCGATCCGACGCAGAGCATTCAATATGGCTCGATTTTCGCGACAGCTGCCAACCCGATCAGTTCGATCCCGATCGGCTATGAGGGCGTGCTGACGCTCAACGGCGGCAACGTCAATTCCTTCACCGATGGCAACTTCCTCGTGAACCAGAGCCGCGTGTTCTCCGAAGCAGGGGGCGACATCACGATGTGGTCGTCGAACGGCGATCTCAACGCCGGCGAGGGGCCCAAGACTGCCTCGAACTTCCCGCCCGTTACGGTCCAGACCGATCTCGACGGATACAGCACGGTCGACAGCGCAGGCAGTGTGTCGGGCGCCGGGATCGGCGCGTTCCAGCGGCTGCCGACCGATCCCAAGTCGTCGATCATCCTGGTCGCGCCGGCGGGGCTGGTCGACGCGGGCGACGCCGGGGTGCGCGCGTCGGGCAATATTCTGGTGGCCGCCGCGCACGTGGCCAATGCGGATTCGTTCAGCGCGGGCGGCACGATCTCGGGCGTGCCGTCGCGCGGCGCGGCACCGGCGGCAACGCCCACCAATTCGAGCTCGTCGGTCGCCGCGGCGGCGGGCGCAACATCGGCGAGCAACGACAACGCGCAGCCCAAATCGATCATTACGGTGGATGTGCAGGGCTACGTGGGCGGTGCCTCGCCGTGCGACGACCCCAACTCCAACGACCCCGAATGCCGCAAGAAAGCCGGCAACTAGAGCTGGACGAACACCAGCCAAAACAGCGCGGCCACGGCCAGTCCCGCGCCCAGCGGGATGGGTGTATCGCCGCCGGCTTGGCGCCCGCGCAGCGCCTCGATTGCGGGCCAGCCGAGCCCTGCGAGCGCTGCCAGCAGCACCACGCCGGGCAGCGCGGCATAGCCCAGCCAGCTGCCGATCGCGGCGAGCAGTTTCGGGTCGCCGCCGCCCATGCCATCGCGGTGGCGCACCATGCGATAGCCCCTGCGCAAGGCTTCGAGCGCGAGGTAGCCCGCGACCACGCCGGCCACGCGGTCGGCAAGCGGCGGTCCGGACACCAGATCGAGCGCGCCTTGCCCGCACGACAGCCCGGCCACGATCAGCGGCAAAGTCATCGCATCGGGCAGCCACAAATGGCGCACATCGAGCAGCACCAGCAGCAGCAGCGACGCGCCCAGCCCGGCGAGCGCCAGCGCGCCCGGCCACTGCGGGCTTTGCGCCATGACCATGAGCCCGATCGCCGCGCCTCCCGCTTCGGCCAGCAGCAGATCGACCGGCAGTCTCGCCCGGCACCAGCTGCAGCGCCCGCCTTGCAGGCACCAGCTCACGATCGGCACCAGCTGGCGCGCGCCCAGCCGCCGGCCGCAATCGCGGCAATGCGAGGGCGCGACGACGATATCTTCGCCGCGCGGCCAGCGGTCGGCGACAAGTGCGACGAAGCTGCCGACCACCGCGCCGATGCAGGCGGCAAGCAAAGATGCGGCAATGGTCATGATCGGCAGCCTTTCGGGTTGTCACAACGCAGCGCAGCCAGGTGCCCATATCCGCAATGTGGCAATTTGCGCGCAGAAATCGATAAACGCTGGGCACAAACCGCGCCGATTGGCCGGCGCGAATTTGCCTTGGCGACTCGACGCCGGTACGGAAGGCCCACGCGCATTTTCATCGCATCTGCGGTGCCGGTGAAACGGCGCATGGTGCGGTCGCCAATCAGGGGGGAAACAGTGAAAACCATTCTTGCGACACTTCTGGCGCTGCTGAGCCTGCCCGCCACGGTGGTACACGCTGCCCCGGTCCTGGTCGATTACACGATATCGGGTTCCGCCAATGACTGGACTTACGATTTCACCGTCCGCAATGCGATCGGCGGCGGCAACCAGATCTATTTCTTCGCGGTCGACGTGACGGGCGGCACCAACACCACGCTTACCGGCGTGCCAACGGGCTGGGACAATGCCTATTGGGACACGCCCTGGACCAGCGCGCCATCGGGGCTGAGCTACGGCCAGGTGTGGTTCACCGCCTCAAACCAGATCGCCAGCGGGTCGGGCCTGTCGGGCTTTACCGTGCACGATCAGAGCGCCGCGCCGGCAACCACGGTGGCCTGGACAGCCGATGCCGAATACGGGCTCGATCTGAACGAAGACGGCCATTTCGGGATTGCGGCGAACCCCGGTTTCGACGGCACCGCCACGCCCGCTGCGGTTCCCGAACCGGGTACCTGGGCCTTTATGCTGGTCGGGCTGGGCGTGATCGGCTTCGCCTTGCGGCGCCGGCCGCATGCGGTTGCGCGCGCGATCATGCCGGACTGAGCGGGCGCGAAAGCGGTCCCACGCCGATGCAATTGCGCCACTTGCGATATTTCGTGACGCTGGCGCGCTTGCGGCATTTTGCGCGCGCGGCCGAAGCATGCGGGGTGTCGCAGCCGACGCTGTCGGCGGGGCTCGTTGCGCTTGAGCAGGAATTCGGGCGGCGGCTGATCGATCGTGATCGGCGCTTCGAAGGGCTGACCCCGCATGGCGAGGCGATGCTGCCGTGGGCGCAGCAGATTCTCGGCGCGATGGGGGCGATGACCGCAGCGGTGGCCGAGACCCCGCTCGAAGGGCCGTTTACGCTGGCCGCGATCCCCGCCGCGCTGCCGCTGGTCGGCCGGTTCGGTGCGGTGCTGCTGGCGGCCAATCCCGATCTGGTGCTGTCGGTGCGCTCGAGCACGTCGCGCGCGATCGACCATGCGCTTACCGCGCTCGAGATCGACGCTGCGATCACTTATCTCGATCAGGAGGCGCCTGCGGGCATGCATGCGGTGCCGCTGGCGAGCGAGGACTATCTGTTTCTCACCCGGCGCGGCGGCCGCTTCGACGATCGCACCGCGATTGGCTGGGACGAAGCCGTGGCGCAGGATCTGTGCCTGCTCGACGAATCAATGCTCTACCGCCGGCTGCTCGATCGCGCGCTCGCCGCGCGCGGCCACACCGTGCGGCCGCGCGCGACCGCCGACAGCCATGTGGCGCTGTTTGCACTGGTCGCATCGGGCGCATTTTCGGCAATCGTGCCAGACAGTTACGCGCATCTGCTGACCGGGCTCGACTGGGCGCGGTTCGTGCCGCTCGATCCGCCCGAGCCGGTCCGGCGGATGGGGCTGATCGTGCTCGACCGCGATCCGCCGCTGCCACGCGCGCGTGCGGCGCTGGCGGCGGCGCGCGCATTTATGATAGATGGAACCTATCAGGCTTTGCCGTTTTCGATTTGACCTGTGCGGGCAGATTGCCACAAGGTCGCGCATTCCTTACGCGAGTTTGCATGACCAGGACCATGACCGCTGCCGACCGGCAGGCCGAAATCGATCGTATCCTTGCCCGTCACGCCGGGCGCGAGGGGCCGCTGCTGCCGATCCTGCACGATATTCAGGCGGCCTTGGGCCATGTGCCCGAAGCGGTGATCCCGACGATCGCGCATGCGCTCAATCTCAGCCGCGCCGAAGTGCACGGGGTGATCAGTTTCTACCACGATTTCCATGTCGAGCCGCACACGCGCCCGGTGATCAAGCTGTGCCGCGCCGAAAGCTGCCAGGCGCGCGGGGTCGAGGCGCTGGCGGCCACGCTGGCAGGCGAAACGCGCGTGGCGATCGAGCCCGTCTATTGCCTCGGGCTGTGCTCGGTCGGGCCCAATGCGATGGTCGGCGATACCTTGCACGCGCGGCTCGATGCGACAAAGTTCGCCGCCCTGGTGGAGTGCGTGGCATGAGCGTGGTGGTGCGGATCAGCGACGACGCGCTGGCGATCGCCTGCGGCGCCGATGCGGTGGCGGCGGCTTTCGCGGCGGCGGGTTGCACGGTCGAGCGGATTTCGAGCTGGGGCATGCACTGGCTCGAACCGCTGGCCGAAATCGCGGGCGAAGGGTTTGGCCCGCTGACCCCGGGCGATGTCGCGGCGGTGCTGGCGGGCAACAGCCCGCTGTCGATCGGCGCGATTGCAGCGCATCCGTTCATCGCCAGGCAGCAGCGCTTCACATTTGCGCGCGCGGGGCAGACCCGGCCGCTCAGCCTCGACGATTATGCCGCCACCGGCGGCTGGGCGGGCCTGGCGCGCGCACGCGAACTGGGGCCAGAAGCGACGATTGCCGAAGTGACGCAGTCGGGCTTGCGCGGGCGCGGCGGCGCAGGGTTCCCGGCGGGGATCAAATGGACGACCGTGTCCAGAGCCGTATCGGCGCGCAAATACGTGGTGTGCAACGCCGATGAGGGCGACAGCGCGACGTTTGCCGATCGCATGGTGATGGAAGGCGATCCGTTCATGCTGATCGAAGGCATGGCAATTGCCGGCCACGCGGTCGGCGCGGACATGGGCTATGTCTATATCCGCAGCGAATATCCGCACGCGATTGCCAAAATGCAGGCAGCGGTCGAACTTGCCGCAGCGCATATTGCGCCGTTCCGCGTCGAAGTGCGCGTGGGCGCCGGGGCCTATGTCTGCGGCGAGGAAACCTCGCTCTTGAACAGCCTCGAGGGCAAGCGCGGCGAAGTGCGCGCCAAGCCGCCGCTGCCCGCCATCGAAGGGCTGTTCGGCAAGCCGACGGTGGTCAACAACGTGCTGACTTTGGCGGCGGTGCCGTGGATTCTGGCGCATGGCGGTGCGGCTTATGCGGCGGTGGGGTTCGGCCGTTCGCGCGGCACGATGCCGATCCAGATTGCGGGCAATGTGCGCCATGGCGGCCTGTTCGAGGTGGGCTTTGGCGTGACTTTGGGCGAACTGGTGATGGAGATCGGCGGGGGCACCGCCAGCGGCCGCCCGGTGCGCGCGGTGCAAGTCGGCGGGCCGCTGGGGGCTTATCATACGCCCGATGATTTCCATCTGCCGTTCGATTATGAGAGCTTTGCCGCCGCCGACGGACTGATCGGCCACGCCGGTCTCAGCGTGTTCGACGACACCGCAGACATGAGCGCGCTGGCGCGGTTTGCCATGCAGTTCTGCGCGGTCGAAAGCTGCGGCAAATGCACCCCGTGCCGGATCGGATCGACTCGCGGGGTCGAAGTGATCGACCGCATCCGCGCGCGCAGCGGGCGCGAGGCCGATCGCGTCGAAGCGCTGCCGCAGATGCACAACGCGCGCAAGGCACCGCGCACATTGGCCGAAGAGGTCAGCTTGCTCGAAGACTTGTGCGAAACGATGAAATTCGGCTCGCTTTGCGCGCTGGGCGGGTTCACGCCTTATCCGGTGCTGTCGGCGCTCAGGCATTTTCCCGAGGATTTCGGCATTGCGGCGCCCGCGCAAGAGGCGGCGGAATGAGCCAGCGCGTGCTTGGCGCGGTGCTCGCCGGCGGGCAATCGCGCCGGTTTGGCGGCGACAAGGCGCTTGCCGAACTGGGCGGGCGCACATTGCTCGATCGCGCAGTGGCGACACTCACCCGGCAATGCGCGGGCGTGGTGGTGGCGGGGCGCACCACGGCGCCGGCGGCGGTCGTGGCGGATCGTCCTGCGGCCGGGATGGGACCGCTGGGCGGGCTCAACGGCGCCTTGCATCATGGGGCGGAGCGCGGTTTCGACGCCGTGCTCTCGATCCCGGTCGACGGGTTCGATCTGCCGAGCGATCTGATCGGCGAATTGTCGCCGGCGCCTGCTTATGCGCTCGATGCGCCGGTGATCGGGCTGTGGCCGGTGAGCACACGCGGCGCGCTCGATGCCATGCTCGCCGAAGACACCCGGCATTCGCTGCGCGCATTTGCCGAACGGATCGGCGCGCGCGGGGTGCGCCTGTCTCGCGTTCCCGTCAATATCAACACTCCGGCGGATCTCGCCAAGGCAAAGGACCACGTCGATGGGCTATGAACCCCAGGCCGATTTCGGCACGCCCGCCGTCCACAGCGACACCACGGTCACCCTGTCGATCGACGGGCGCGCGGTCAGCGTTCCGGCGGGCACCACCGTCATGCGCGCGGCGGCGCTGTCGGGCGGGGCGATCCCCAAGCTGTGCGCCAGCGACAATCTCAAGCAGTTCGGCTCGTGCCGGCTGTGCCTCGTTGAAATCGACGGGATGCGCGGCACGCCGGCTTCGTGCACCACGCTGGTCGCCGAAGGCATGGCGGTGCACACCCAGACCGAGCGCGTGCAAAAGCTGCGCCGCGGGGTGATGGAGCTTTATATTTCCGATCACCCGCTCGATTGCCTGACGTGCAGCGCCAACAACGATTGCGAATTGCAGGACATGGCCGCCAATGTCGGCCTGCGCGACGTCCGCTATGGCTACGAGGGCGCCAACCATCTCGGCGAAGCGACCGACACCTCGAACCCCTATTTCGATTTCGACCCGTCCAAGTGCATCGCCTGTTCGCGCTGTGTGCGTGCGTGCGAGGAAGTGCAGGGCACGTTTGCGCTGACTATCGAGGGGCGCGGCTTTGCGTCCAAAGTCAGCGCCGGGCTCGCCAGCGACACGTTCTTCAGTTCCGAATGCGTCTCTTGCGGCGCCTGCGTGCAGGCCTGCCCGACCGCGACGCTCAACGAAAAGAGCGTCATCCAGCACGGCAAGGCCGAGCGCGAGGTCGTCACGACCTGCGCTTACTGCGGCGTCGGTTGCTCGTTCAAGGCGGAGGTCAAGGGCGAG
>CAITOD010000024.1 GCA_903893935.1 uncultured Sphingomonadales bacterium | reverse complement strand
CGGGATCGGCGGGCCGCATGTCGGGCTGGGGATGATCTGGCCTATGTCGCTGATGATCCGCGCGCTGTCATCCGATGATCCGCGCGTGGTTGCGGGCGCGATTGCCCAGCTCAAGACCAGCCACGCGGGCACCGGTTTCATGCACGAAGCGTTTGAGGCGGGGAACCCGACGCATTACACCCGGCCGTGGTTCGCCTGGGCCAATGGCCTGTTCGGCGAAATGGTGATCGATCTCGCCGCGCGCATGCCGCGCGTGCTGGCGGTGCCGCCTGCGCTGCGGCCGGGCTAAAGCGCGGCCATGCCGGGCAGGCGTTCGGTGGTGATATGGTCGCGGCAGAACCGGGCGAAGGCCGCCGCCGCGCGGGTCTGGCGCAAGCTGCGGTGCGTCAACAGCCCGAGTTCGATCGGCGGCACCACGTCGGTCAGCGGCAGATAGGCGAGGGGGCGGCCGTTGGCGGCCACGCGGCTGGCGGGGCGCGCGGTCATCAGCGAGAAGCCGAGCCCGCTGCCGACCATCGCGCGGATCGTTTCGGGCTGGTCCGATCTTGCAGCGACCACGCATGGCACCCCCGCCGCATCGAACAGCGCGCGGAAATAATCGCGGCTGACCGGCATATCGAGCAGGATGAAAGGCTCGTCCGCGAGCTCCGCCAGCGCCAGGCCCGGTCGCGACGCCAGCGCATGATCCGCAGGCAGCACGATATACGTCGGCAGCAGCGCCAGCCGTTCGAACGCGATGTCGTCGGCACGTTGCGCATAGCTCAGCGCCAGATCGATCTCGCCCCGCCGCAGCCGCGCGAGCAATTCGGCTTCGTCGTCTTCGACCATTGTCAGCGCCACGCGCGGATTGTCGCGGGCAAACCCCGCCACCAGTTCGGGCAGCACCAGGGCCGAAAGCGTGCGGAACGCGCCGACGCGCAAAGGCCCGGCAATCCCGTCGGCGATATCGCGCGCCAGATCGCCCAGATCGTCGGCCGCGCGCAACAGCGCGCGCGCCGCGATCAGCAGGCGTTCGCCCGCCGCGGTCAGCGTGAGCCCTTGCGCATGGTGGCGCACGAACAGTTGCACGGCGAATTCGGCTTCGAGCGCGGCAATCGCGGTCGAAATCGAAGGCTGCGAAATGCGCACGCGTTCGGCGGCCAGAGTCACGCTGCCGGTTTCGCCCACCGCGACAAAATAGGCGAGTTGCCGCAGCGTGAAGCGCGCCGCCATCGGGGTCAAAGGTCGCCCGGCACGCCGTAGCTGGGCGCATCGGCCGGATCGAGCGCGCGCGTGACGTAGGCGTGCATTTGCGGCTGCCAGAGTTCCCATAGCGCCCGCAGCGCGGCAATCGGCGCGGTCTCGGCCCAATCGACGCGCAGATCGACCAATGGCCACGTCTGGTCGGCGACCACAAGCAGACCCGCCGAATGCACCGGGCCGGCTTCGCCGCCTGCCGCAAGCGCGGCTTCGAGTGCGGCCATCAGGCGTTCGGCCAGCGCCACATCGGGATCGGCCGCGAACGCCGCGAGCATCTGCGGCAGCACGGCATCGCTCGCGAGCATATTGCCGGCGGCCACTGCATGCGGCGCCACCAGATGCCCGTTGCGGCCCAGTGCGCGCGATCCGCTGAACGCGGCGCCGGGGCCCGCGAGGCCAACCGCCGTCACCTGGCGCCAGGGCGCATGCGCGCCAGCAGTGGCTTCGAGCGCGGCCACGACCTCGCCCGCGCCATAGCCGCGCGCCAGCAGATCGAGCCCCAGCGGGCCGAGGCGCGGATCGGTGACATTCTGCGTCGCCACCGCGCCGATACCCGCGCGCGCATGCGCGCAACGCGCGGCGACTGCCGGGCTCGATGATGAGAGGGCAACGCCGAATTGCCCGCTGCGGGGGCAATGTGCGACCAGCGAAAACGTCACGGAATCACCGCGGTCGCTTCGATTTCGACCAGCCATTCGGGCCGCGCCAGCGCCGACACGACGAGGCCGGTCGAAACCGGAAACACGCCTTTGAGCCAGCGGCCCATTTCGCAGTAGACATCCTCGCGATAGCGGATGTCGATCAGATAGACCACCACGCGGCACACGTGGCTGAGGTCGCCGCCGGCTTCGGCCATCAGCATGCTGATGTTTTCCATCGCCTTGCGCGTCTGCAGGGTGGCGTCGCCGATGTGCACCGATTCGCGCGTGTCGAGGTCTTGTGCGATCTGCCCGCGCACAAACACCATGCGCCCGCTGGCGACGACCGCCTGGCACAGATCGTTGTCGAGCTTCTGCTCGGGATACGTCGCTTTGGTGTTGAACGGACGGATGCGGGTGTGGACGGGCATGGACACTCCTCAGGCAGCAACGGGTGCGGCGCGTTTTGCGGCAATATGGTCGGCAAGGTACGCCGCATCGTGCCAGACACCCCAGATGAACGACGAGGCGCGGCGCGACAATCCGGGCAGGCCGAGGAAATGCAGGCCCGAAACCGGGCTCACCCCGCGCTCGTGGCGCGGGTTGCCGCGCGCATCGAACGCGTCACATTCGATCCACCCGAAATCGAACGCATAACCGGTTGCCCAGATCACTGTGCTGATCCCGGCTGCGGCTAGATCGAGCGCCAGGACCGGGTTGGTCATGCACGCGGGATCGGCGCCGATCGCATAGGCATCGGGTTCGGCGGGCAAGTCGAGGCCCTCGCGCGCGACATAGGCATCGGCCTCGCGCAAGGTGTTCAGATAGTCGGCGTCGCCGGCGGCAATGTTCGCGCACAGATCGGGGGCAATCTGCACTTCGCCCCCTGCATAGCCGGCGACCGGACCGAGCAGCGTGACACCGCCATGCGCCAGCTCGCGAAAATCGACCGTATGGCCGCCGCGCGCGCCGCTGACCGCGATTGTGACATGCGGGCCACTGGTTGTCGGCTGCTCGTCCCATTTGCCGAGCACGCCCAGCCACCACACGAAATCGCGCCCGCGATAACGGCGCGGCGGGCGATTGTGCGGGCCGACCGCAAGCCAGGTCGGGCGGCCCGCGCGGTTGAGCTCATCGGCAATCTGCGTGCCCGACGATCCCGCGCCGATCACCAGCACGCCGCCCGCGGGCAATTGCGCCGGGTTTTTGTAATGCGCCGAATGGATTTGCAGCACGCCTGCCTCGGCAGGGATCGCGGGCGGGATCACCGGGTTCTGGAACGCGCCCGTGGCGACAATCACATTGTCGGCGCTGATCGTGGCGCCGTCGCCGGTTTCGGCGACGAAAGCCCCGTCGGCGCGCTTCGACAAGCGGCGGATGTTTACCCCGGTGCGGATCGGCGCATTGATCGAGCGGGCAAAGCGTTCGAAATAGGCCGCGACTTCTTCCTTGGTGGCAAAGGCATCGGGATCGACCGGATCGAACGTCTGCGCCGGGAAGCGATCGTGCCACGCCGGGCCATTGGCAACCAGCGAATCCCATCGCTCGCTGCGCCAGCGTTCGGCGATCCGCGCACGTTCGACCACCAGATGCGGGCGGGCGTTGCGCACCAGATGCGCGCTGGCGGCAAGCCCCGCCTGTCCGCCGCCGATCACCAGTGTTTCAACGTGTTCGCTGCCCATGCCGTGTTGTCCTCATTTCAAGCCCCTTCCCTGAAGGGGAGGAAGGCCGCTTTGCCTCGCCATGATTATGGGACACTCTTTGGTTCGGTAAAACAATAAACTTTTTCATCCTTGTATAGTCAAATCCGATTCAAGCCGATCGACCAGCCGCAAGAGCATCGCATCGCAGCGCGCCAATTGGTCCTCGGTCACAAATTCGTCGGGCTTGTGCCCCTGGTCCATTGATCCCGGGCCGCAGATCACCGCCGGCACGCCCAGCGTTTCGGCAAACAGCCCGCCTTCGGTGCCGAATGCCAGCTTGATCGCCGCGCCATTGTGCCCCGAGATCGAACGCGCCAGCGCCAGCGCGCCGGGATGGCGGGTGTCGAGCCCGGGGTAGCGGTTGACCGGCTCGATCGCGATCGCGGCTTCGGGAAACTGCGCGCGCCAGGGCGCCACAATCGCTTCGGCTTGCGCGTGGATGCGTGCCTCGATCGCCGCAACGTCATCAGCGGCGAGATTGCGGATTTCGAATTCGAGCGCGCAGCAATTGGGCACGATGTTGAGCGTCTCGCCACCGTGGATCGTGCCGACATGAATTGTCGAATAGCCGACGTCATAAGCCGGATCGGGCACGGTATGCGCGATCAGATCGTCCTGCATGCTGCGCAGTAAAGCGATGAAATCGCTGGCGAGATAGATCGCATTGAGGCCTTGCGGCGTCAGCGCCGAATGCGCCGCACGGCCGGTAAATGTCACGCGGTATGACGATTTGCCTTTGTGTCCGCTGGCAAGTTGCAGCCCGGTCGGCTCGCCGATCCACACCAGCAGCGGCCGCACCGGTTTTGCCGTGAGCAAAGGCAGCAGCGATCGCACACCAAGGCAGCCGATTTCCTCGTCGAACGAAATCGCCAGATGCAGCGGGGTCTTGAGCGGCCGTTGCGCTGCGAGCAGCATGGTGCGCAAAGCAGACGCCACAAAACCTTTCATGTCGGCGGTGCCGCGACCGTAAAGTCGGCCCTCGGTAGCGTGGAGACGGAACGGATCGCGGCTCCACGCTTGCCCTGCCACCGGCACCACGTCGCTATGCCCCGACAGCACGACGCCTGGCCGGCCCAAGGGTCCGGTGCTGATCCACATATTGGCGTTGTCGCCGTCGTCGGTCAGTTCGACCCGCAAGCCCACGGGTTCAACCAGCGCGCGCACATAATCGACCAGCGCGCGATTGCCGCTGCGGCTCACGGTCGGAAAAGCGACGAGGTCGGCGAGCAGGGCGGCAGTGTCAGGGATCGTTGCTGGCATCTGCGCCTTGTTGCGCAAGTCGCGCACAAGCGCACGCATGTTTTCACGACACGACGACAACACCGCCGGCCCCGCCACTTTGGCACGACTCCCGACCCCATCGTCACCCCGGGCTTGACCCCATAGCTGTCCGGGATTTTGCGCATGGAGCTGGTTGCACGGCAGACAAATCCTTAGGATTCTGCCATCATCGTGTTGTCGAGACATGATTTTGGAGGTCTGCCGTGCGTCATGGGCCTAGCGCGTTTCAGCAGCTTTTG
>CAITOD010000023.1 GCA_903893935.1 uncultured Sphingomonadales bacterium | reverse complement strand
CCGATACCAACGCCTGGGCGCTGTTCGAACGCGCCGAAATCGATGCCGCCGCGTTCGACATGCTGTTCGCCGCCGAGGCACAGGCGCTGGGCCACGCACTCGACGGCGCGTCGGTGCTGGCCGTGCTGGCCGGTGCGGTGCGCCCGGCCATGGTTGCCGCGCTCGATCAACTGACTGCGGCGGGCTATCGCATTGCCTGCATCACCAACAATGTGCCGACCGGGCACGGCGCGGGCATGGCGCGCAGCGGCGACCGCGCCGATGCGCTCGAAGCGGTGTTTGCGCGGTTCGAGCATGTGATCGAAAGCTCGAAAGCCGGCGTGCGCAAACCCGATCCGCGCATCTATGCGATGATGTGCGACCATCTGGGACTGGCGCCTGAACAATGCGTCTATCTCGACGATCTGGGCATCAACTGCAAACCCGCCGCAGCAATGGGCATGCACGCAATCAAAGTGACCAGCGGCGAGCAGGCGCTCGACGATCTGTCGGCCCTGCTGGCGCTCGATTTGCGCTGACGCAAAGCAATTGGGATTGATCTTGCGCCACAAGCTTGCGATCTGGGCGCCACGCCCGTTCGCAATGGAAAGATCGCCTTATGGCCCAAAAGCTCTATCCCGACGCCGCCGCCGCGCTTGACGGCGTGTTGCGCGACGGACTGCTGATTGCCTGCGGCGGTTTCGGCCTGTGCGGGGTTCCCGAACGGCTGCTCGACGCGGTGCGCGCTTCGGGGGTCAAGGACCTGACGTTCGCCTCGAACAACGCCGGAATCGACAACGAAGGCATCGGCAAGCTGCTGCGCACGCGGCAGGTCAAAAAAATGATTGCCTCTTACGTCGGCGAAAACAAGGAATTCGAACGCCAGTATCTGGCCGGCGAGCTCGAAGTCGAATTCAGCCCGCAGGGCACGCTGGCCGAACGCATGCGCGCCGGCGGTGCGGGCATCCCCGGGTTCTATACCCGCACCGGGGTCGGCACGCTGGTCGCCGAAGGCAAGGACCACAAGACTTTCAACGGCCAGGACTATATCCTCGAACTCGGCATCTTTGCCGATCTGTCGCTGGTCAAGGCGTGGAAAGCCGATGAAAGCGGCAATGTCGTGTTCCGCAAGACCGCGCGCAATTTCAACGTGCCGGCCGCGACGTGCGGCAAAGTGTGCATTGTCGAAGTCGAAGAGATCGTGCCCACCGGCAGCCTCGACCCCGACGCGATCCACCTGCCCGGCGTCTATGTCCAGCGCATGATCGTGGGCGCGCCTTACGACAAGAAAATCGAATTCCGCACCACGCGGCCTCGGGAGAATGCATGATGAGCTGGACCCGCGACGACATGGCGGCGCGCGCCGCGCGCGAATTGCAGGACGGGTTCTATGTGAATCTGGGCATCGGCATCCCGACGCTGGTCGCCAACCACATCCCGCCGACGATGACGGTCACGCTGCAATCCGAAAACGGCATGCTCGGCATCGGGCCGTTTCCCTATGACGAAGACGTCGATCCCGATCTGATCAACGCCGGCAAGCAGACCATCAGCGAATTGCCGCAATCGGCCTATTTCGACAGCGCGCAAAGCTTCGCGATGATCCGCGGCGGGCATATCGACCTCACCGTGCTGGGCGCGATGGAAGTGTCCGAACACGGCGATATTGCCAACTGGATGGTGCCGGGCAAAATGATCAAGGGCATGGGCGGGGCGATGGACCTCGTCGCCGGGGTCAAGCGGATCATCGTGGTGATGGAACATTGCGCCAAGGACGGCAGCCCCAAATTCATCCCCGCCTGCACGCTGCCGCTGACCGGGCGCAATGTGGTGGACATGATCGTGACCGATCTCGCGGTGTTCCACCGCCCCGATCACGCCACGCCGTTCCATCTGGTCGAACTGGCGCCCGGCGTGACGGCCGAGGAAGTGGCCGCCAAAACCACCGCACATTATCTGGCGTGACGCAATGCCGACGCTGATTACTGCCAACCGCAACTATTCGAGCTGGTCGCTGCGCCCGTGGGTGCTGATGCGCGCGCTGGGGATTGCGTTCGAAGACCGCATCGAACCGTTCACCAGGCCGGTGAACTGGGAATCGTTCCGCGCCTTTTCGCCCACCGGCCAGGTACCGGTGCTGATCGATGGCGAGGCGACGGTGTGGGATTCGCTCGGCATCACGCTCTATCTTGCCGATCGCCACCCCGGCGTGTGGCCCGAAGCGCCCGACGCGCGCGCCTTTGCGCAATGCGTGGTGAGCGAAATGCACGGCGGTTTTTCCGCTCTGCGCAACCGTTGCACGATGAATGTCGGGGTGCGCGCGCAAATGCGCGAAATTCCCGCCGATCTCGCGCACGATGTGGCCCGCGTAACCGAGATCTTTGCCGAAGGTCTCGACCGGTTCGGCGGTCCGTACCTGGCCGGGGGTGCGTTTACGGCTGCCGATGCGTTTTATGCACCTGTCGCCTATCGCATCCGCACGTATGGTCTCGATGTCGGCCCGGCCGGCGCACGCTGGGTTGCCACGATCCTCGCGCACCCCGCCATGCAGGAATGGGAAGCCGCCGCGCTCGCCGAAACCTGGCGCGAAGCCGAACACGAAGCCGACCTCGCCCGCTGCGGCCTGGTCACGGCAGATTACCGCATCACTGTTTGACTTGATTACACCCTCAAGGAACCTCGTTCAGATATTGCGAGGCGACCAGCCAGCCCTTGAACGGGCGCAGCGAGCCGAGACAGCCGATCGCGAGGATCGGCACCGACACCAGCGCGTGAACCCACCAGGGCGGCGAAAAGGTCACTTCCAGCCACACTGCGATAAAAGTCAGCGGAAACGCAGTGATGCACAGCGCGAAAAACGCCGGGCCATCATCGGCATGCGCAAAACTGTAATCAAGCCCGCACGCCGGGCACCGGTCGACCAGTTTCAGCCAGCTGCGGAACATCGACGCCTCGCCGCATCGGGGGCACGTTCCGCGCCATCCGGACCGCATGATATGGCGCAGCTTTTCGTTCCCGGTCAGGCTCACGATCGTCTCCCAAAAAGGATGCTCTAGGCCATGCCCTGACCATGCGGCAAGCGTTCGACTTGCCCCGCATTGGCGTGTAAGCCCTCGCCCCGGGGGGAACCATGACCGAAACGACCGTGCCACCGCCGACACAGCGCGCCATCGGCACGCTGTCGCGCCTGACCCGCAGTGCGCTGGTTGCCTTTTATCGCGCGCAAGGCTGGCGCGCCACGGGCACACCGCCCGCCGACGGACGCTATGTGATCATCGCCGCGCCGCACACGTCCAACTGGGATTTCGTCTATTTCCTCGGCCTCGTCGAAGAACTCGGCATCGATGCGCATTTCATGGCGAAAGACAGCCTGTTCCGCTGGCCGATGGGTGGCTTCATGCGCGACATGGGCGGCATTTCGGTCAACCGCGCGGGCAAGCACGACATGGTCAGCGCGATGATCGCCGAATTCGCCCGCCGCGACCGCTTTGCGCTGACGATCGCGCCCGAAGGCACGCGCAGCAAAGTCGGCACCTGGCGCAGCGGCTTCTATCATATCGCGCTGGGCGCGGGCGTGCCGATGGTTATCGGCATGATGGACTATGCCAGACGCACCGGCGGCCTCGGCCCGGCAATCATGCCGACCGGCGATTACAAGGCCGACATGGCGCAGATCGTCGAAGCCTATCGCGATGTCAGCCCGAAGCATCCGGAGCGGGCGACGCGCGATTTCGGGTTTATCCTCGAGTCATGAGGATCGCTTAAGCGGGCGGATTGAGCCGGAATTCCTCGACCGGGTGACCCTGGCCCAGATGCTCGGTGATGATCCGTTCGAGCACCGCCGGGGAGCACGAGTGGTACCAGACGCCTTCGGGATAGACCACCGCGACCGGCCCGGCGAGGCACACGCGCAGACAGCCGGCTTTGCTGCGCAGAATGCCGGCCGCGCCGCCAAGACCGAGTTCACCAAGGCGGCGCTTCAGATAGGCCCAGCTTTCCTGGCCGGCGGCGCGCGGCGCGCATTTGTCTTTTTCGGGATCGACGCACAGGAAAATGTGGCGTTGCGGTTCAAAGCCGCCAAGCTGGTCGAGCGCGCGTTCGGCTTGTGCGATTGTTTCGGGAACCGCCATCAGCCTTTTTTGCGCGCGATCCGGGCGATTTCAGCGGCAACCATGCGATCGACAGTGGCGGGGAGATGCTGGTCGAGCCATTCAGCCAGCATCGGCCGCAGCATTTCGCGCACGAGGCCTTCGAGCGAGGTTTCGCCCGAGCGCACAATCTGGGGCTGCGCGCCGGGTTGCGCAAGCAGCGCCAGTGCTGCGAGCGATTCGCGCAAGGCCGAAGTGTTGGCGGCGTTGAGCAGCGGGGCTTCCTCGGTGGCGGGTTCGGGTGCGGGCGGGGTGACGGGTTCGCTGCCGAGCACCTGTTCGGCGATTTCGTTGAGATCGAGCACATCGCTGAAGCGATCGCGCAGCGCATTGTCGCTGCCCGGGGCGGGCTCGCGGCGGGCGGCTTCGGCGCGATTGTCGCGGGCGATCACTTTCTTGATCGACGCGAGGATTTCCTCGACCGAGGGTTCTCCAGCCTGGCGCATGCGCTTCACGTTCCCGGAATAAAGCCTTGCGATCCGGTCAGATCCGAATCGCCCCCATGGCTTCGCTTATCATGGCTGCGGCCGCGGCGGAACCGTGGCGTCTTGCGCGGGCGTGGTGTCGGTCGGGGTAGACTGGCGCGGCCGTTCGGGATCGCGGTGCCAGTCGTTGGCGTCGCCGGCATCGCGATCGTAATGCACTTGCGGATCATAAAGCGCGGCGCCGAGATCCTCGTCGAGCGCGAGGTCTTTGGCCTGGGCCTTGCCCATTGCGGCGAGCAGGTTGAAGCCGGCAACATAGGCGTTGCGGCGCGCGGTCACCAGATTGACTTCGGCGTTGACCAGTTCCTGTTCGGCATCGAGGATATTGAGAATCGTGCGATTGCCAACGGTGTTTTCGGCGCGCACGCCTTCGAGGCTGAGGCGGGCCGCGGCAATCGCGGTTTCATTGAGCGCGATGGCGTCGTTGGCGGCTTTCCACGCGGCGAAATCGGCGCGCACGGTCGATATCACTTCGCGCTCGACGGCGATTTCATGTTCGTCGGCGGCGCCTTCGTTGGCTTGCGCCTGCCGGATCTGCGCGCTGGGCAGGCCTCCCTGATAGAGCGGGATGGTCGCCTGCAAACCGACCTGGGCGGTGCCGACATGCGGCGTGGAGCCAATCAGGATGGCTTGCGCGGGCAATGTGCCGAGATAGTTGGAATAGCTGGTCGATCCGACCGCAGCAATTTTGGGCAGGCGCGAGGCATCGGCGGTGCGGACATCATAGCCGGCCGCTTTGGTCGCCAGCCTGGCGGCGATCAGATCGGGATTGGCGTCGAGCGCGAATTGCACCGCGGCTTCGGGTGTCTGCGGCAATCCGGCGAGCGGCGGCGGGGTTTCGAGCGCGCCCGGCGCATGGCCAACGACCTGGATATAGTGTTCGCGCGCCGCGATCAGGTTTGATTCGGCGTTGCGCAGCGAGGCGCGGCCTTGCGCCAGCCGCGAGTTGGATTGCGCGACGTCGGTGCGCGTAACATCGCCGATTTCAAAGCGGTCGCTGGTCGCCTTGAGGTTGACTTCGAGCACTTGCACATTGTTGCGGTTGAGCGCGACGATGGCGGTATCGAGCGTGACATCGAGGTAGGCGGCGACCACCGAGGAAAACACGCCGATTTCGGTGCCGCGCAAGTTGGCCTGGCCTTGCTTGACCCTTAGCTTGGCGGCGTCGATCGCGCTGCGCGTGCCGCCGCCGGCGTAGAGCGGTATGTTCAGCGACGTGTTGGCCTGCACGGTGTCCGACGGGTAGAAATCGGCCGCGCCGTAAGCCGGTTTTTCGATCGAGTGCGAATAGCTGACCGAGCCTTGCAGGCTGGGCAGCGCCTGCGCACGCGCGATCGGCACGTTTTCGTCCGTCGCACGCTGGGTGGCACGCGCTGCGGCGAGATCGGGGTTGGTCGTGTAGGCGGCGACCAGCGCTTCGCGCAGCGTTTCGGCATGGCCCGCGTGCGGCGCCATGATCATCGCCGCGCCGGCCAGCCAGCGTCCCCATCGCCCGCGCAATTGCATCGTGATCAGAAGCTCCAGCTTTTCTTGGCGGTGAATTCGGGCAGCAGCGCAAAATCCGCTTCGCCCAGCCGGGTAAACACCAGTTCGCCGGCGACGCGGCGACCGAGCGCCAGCCGCGCCACGCCGCGTTCGATCAATCCGGTAACCACGCGCCCCTGATCGCCCAGCACGGCGCCAAGGCCTGCAGGCGTCGCCTCGATCGCACCGTCAATCAGCACCAGCGAATACGGCGCCGAAGCGGTCCAGTCTGCATCGGGTGCCGCCACGGTGACATTGCCGGCAAGCGTCGCGACAAGCGCGCCCAGATAAGTACCCGGCTTGCCGATCACCAGCACGTGATCGTGCGCATGCGGTTCGGCGGCGGTCAGCATCTGGCCGTGGGTCAACGCGGGCGCCAGCACCGTGCCGTCGCCCAGTGGCACCGCGCGGTCGATATAGGCAATCGCGCGCGCCGCTGCGGGCACGAAGTCCTCGCGCGCGGTGGCGGCAAAGGCGGCCAGAATCGCCGGATCGTTGACACCGCTGACGCGCAGCTGGCTGTCGATCATCGCGCGACGCGCGGTTTCGAAGCCGGCGCGTTCCTCGACCAAAGTCATCATTTCCCTCGTTGGCTATTGCCCCGGCGCCAAGGCGATCTCCGGGTGACCCGATATATCCACGGGCTCTAGATTATCGATCCGATCACGCCAAGTCATTTGCATGTCACTCGTCGAGAGGTAAGGTCTTTCGCAGATTGATTGTGACACATGAAAGGCGACACGAATCATGGCAGACATGGTCACCATCCGCGAGGCAGACCTGATCGAAAGCGTTGCCGACGCGTTGCAGTACATCAGCTATTTCCACCCGATGGACTATATCCGCGCGCTCGGCGCCGCCTATGAAGCCGAACAGGGCCCGGCGGCCAAAGACGCGATTGCGCAGATCCTCACCAACAGCCGGATGTGCGCCGAAGGCCACCGGCCGATCTGCCAGGATACCGGCATCGTCAACGTGTTCGTCAAATGGGGGCAGGATTGCCGGCTCGAAAGCGAACAGAGCCTGCAGGACGTGGTCGATGAAGGCGTGCGCCGTGCCTATCTCAACCCCGACAACAAGCTGCGCGCCTCGGTGCTGGCCGACCCTGCGTTCACCCGCCGCAACACGCGCGACAACACCCCGTGCGTGCTCCATGTCGAAATGGTCAAAGGCAACACGGTGAGCGTCGATGTCGCAGCCAAAGGCGGCGGCAGCGAAAACAAGTCGAAATTCAAGATGATGAACCCAAGCGATTCGATCGTCGACTGGGTGCTCGAAATGCTGCCGCAAATGGGCGCGGGCTGGTGTCCGCCGGGCATGCTGGGGATCGGCATCGGCGGCACCGCCGAACATTGCGTGCTGCTGGCCAAGCAGGCGCTGATGGAACCGATCGACATGGCGCAGCTGAAACTGCGCGGGGCGCAGACCGATACCGAGCGGCTGCGGATCGAGATTTTTGACAAAGTGAACGCGCTGGGCATCGGCGCGCAAGGGCTGGGCGGGCTGTCGACGATCCTCGATGTCAAGATCATGGACGCGCCGTGCCACGCGGCGGGCAAGCCGGTGGCAATGATCCCCAATTGCGCCGCCACGCGCCATGCGCATTTCACGCTCGACGGTTCGGGGCCGAGCTATCTCGAAGCCCCCAAACTCGACGAATGGCCGCAAGTCCACTGGGCGCCCGATGCCGCCGCCAAGCGGGTCAATCTCGACACGCTGACCGCCGAGGAAGTCCAGAGCTGGCAACAGGGCGACCGTCTGCTGCTCAATGGCAAGATGCTGACCGGGCGCGACGCGGCGCACAAACGCATCCAGGACATGCTGGCCAAAGGCGAGCCGCTGCCGGTCGATTTCGCCGGCCGGGTGATCTATTATGTCGGCCCGGTCGATCCGGTGCGCGACGAAGTGGTGGGCCCGGCCGGGCCGACCACCGCGACGCGGATGGACAAGTTCATGGACATGATGCTGGGCCAGGGCCTGCTCGCCTGCGTCGGCAAAGCCGAACGCGGCGCGGCGGCGACCCAGGCGATCAAGGAGCACAAGTCGGCCTATCTCATGGCCGTCGGCGGTGCGGCCTATCTGGTTTCGCACGCGATCAAGAAATCCGCAGTGGTGGGCTTTGCCGATCTGGGGATGGAAGCGATCTATGAATTCACCGTCGAAGACATGCCGGTGACAGTCGCGGTCGATTCGGCGGGCAACAATGTGCACCAGCTCGCCCCGCTGGTGTGGAAGAAAAAGATTGCCGACGAAGGCCTGCTGCCCGCCTGACCGCCATTCGACAAACGCATGACCGGCCCCGACCGCCGCACTGGCGCGCCCGGGCCGAAGGTGAAGCTCCGGTGCCCTTCTCTGCCGGTGTGGCGTACGCGCCGTCGGTGCGTGCGCATTCGGAGACGGTGCTGCGGGCCTTCTACGATTTCCACCTGGATGCGGGCAGCGGGCCGGTTATCAACCCGTTCCCGCTGGATCGGTCTCGCCGCGGCGGGCGGGCGCACGCGCACCGCAACCCGATGGAGCCGTGCCGCAACGAACGGACAGGG
>CAITOD010000022.1 GCA_903893935.1 uncultured Sphingomonadales bacterium | reverse complement strand
CCGGCGATCACGCTGAAGAAATTGCGGTTCATCGCGCGGCACATGATGTAGGAGAGAATCGCACCGCTTGAACCAACCAGGGCGCCGACCACGATCAGCAAGTCGTTCGACAGCATGAATCCGGTGGCCGCCGCCGCCCACCCGGAGTAACTGTTGAGCATCGAGACGACGACCGGCATGTCGGCCCCGCCGATCGGGATGATCAGCAGGAAACCGATCACGAACGAAAGCGCGGTGATCGTGGCGATCACCCACAAGTCTTCCACTTGCGTAAAACAGCCGACCAGCCCGAGGATCAGCACCAGCGTGGTCAGATTGATCACATGGCGGCCGGGCAGCAGGATCGGCGCCCCGCTCATTTTGCCCGCCAGTTTCAGAAACGCGATGATCGAGCCCGAGAACGTGATCGCCCCGATGGCAATCCCCAGCCCCATTTCGACCCGGCTGTGCGCGGCAATTTCCGCGCCATCGAGAATGCCGAACGCGGCCGGATTGAGATAGGCCGCCCACCCCACCAGCACTGCCGCCAGCCCCACCAGCGAGTGAAACGCGGCGACCAGTTGCGGCATGTCGGTCATCTTGATGCGGCGCGCGGTGACAAACCCGATGCCGCCGCCGATGGCCACGGCGCCGGCGATTTCGGGCAGGCTCGCAAGCCCGTGCGTGGCAAGCGTGGTGACCATCGCGATGGTCATGCCGATCATGCCGTAGCGGTTGCCGCTGCGCGACGAAGCCGGGCTCGACAGCCCGCGCAGTGCCATGATGAACAGGACGCCCGCGATCAGATAGGCAAGCGCCACCCAGGCCGAAGAAGACGAAGGTTCCATCACTTCTTGTCCTTCTTCTTGTACATCGCCAGCATCCGCTCGGTCACCGCAAACCCGCCAAAGATATTGACGCTGGCCAGCACCACCGCCAGCAGCCCCAGCCATTTCGACACTTGCGACCCTTCCGCCGCACCCGCGATCAGCGCGCCGACCACGATCACCGACGAAATCGCATTGGTCACCGCCATCAGCGGGGTGTGCAGCGCCGGGGTAACCGACCAGACCACGTAATAGCCCACAAAACAGGCCATCACGAAAATCGACAATATCGAAACGAAGTCCATCCTTATTCCTCCCCGGCACGGGGAGAGGGACCGCCCGCAGGGTGGTGGAGGGGCATCCCCCCACCGGCCACGATCGCCTGAGCCGTACCAACAGCATCCGCCAGCACTTGCCTGGCGGAAACCCTGATCACTTCATAACCGTTGTCATTCAAAAACTGCGTCCTGATCGCATCGCGCCCGGCGCGATCGGCAATGTCATGCGTGAAACCGTCGATTTCGACGACGCGCCGCTCGGACATACAGCAGAAATCGACCGCGTATGGGCCGATCGGGTGCTGGCGGCGGAATTTCAGGCCGTTTGGTCGTTCCCGGAATTGTTGCCACAGAAGCACTTCGGGTAAACTCATATCTTTGCGCAACGACCTGGCACGCTTTACCACCGGACGCGTCGCGTTGGGCGAAACCCCTCCACCATGCTGCGCATGGTCCCCCTCCCCGTGCCGGGGAGGATTCAAGGCTGGAGCCT
>CAITOD010000021.1 GCA_903893935.1 uncultured Sphingomonadales bacterium | reverse complement strand
GAACGGCTGTGCGCGCATTCTTCGGGCGCGATCGGTTTTCCGCTGCGGCTGCTTGCGCGCGAAGTCTATGACCGGGTGGTCGCGATCAAGGGCGCCTCGCAAGTCGCGCTGATCACCGGCGAAGAGCGCATCGAGCCCAAACACGCGCGCTGGCTGCTGTGCACCGCCGAAGCCATGCCGCACCGCCCCGATCTTGCCTTTGTCGGCATCGACGAGGCGCAGCTGGCAGCCGATCCCGAACGCGGGCATGTGTTTGCCGATCGACTGCTCCATGCGCGCGGGCGCGAGGAAACCATGATCCTGGGCTCGGCCACGCTCGAACCGATGATCCGTGCGCTGGTGCCCGAGGCCGAGATCGTCACCCGCCCGCGTTTTTCGACGCTGAGCCATATCGGTGCGAAAAAGCTGTCGCGCATCCCTCCGCGCAGCGCAATCGTCGCGTTCAGCGCCGAACAAGTCTATGCCATGGCCGAAATGCTGCGCCGGTTTCGCGGGGGCGCCGCAGTGGTGATGGGCGCGCTGTCGCCACAGACGCGCAATGCCCAGGTGGCGATGTATCAGGCGGGCGAAGTCGATTACCTCGTCGCCACCGACGCGATCGGCATGGGGCTCAATCTCGATGTGCACCATGTGGCCTTTGCCGGGCTGTCGAAATACGACGGGCATCGCCAGCGCCGCCTGACCACCGCCGAAATGGCGCAAATCGCGGGCCGCGCCGGGCGGCACCAGCGCGACGGCACGTTCGGCACGCTGGCGGGGCTCGGCAACCAGACCACCGAATTTAGCGACGACGAAGTCTATGCGATCGAGGAGCACCGCTTTGCCCCGCTCACGCGGCTGTTCTGGCGCGAGGCGGATCTGCGGTTTGCCTCGCTCGATACGCTGATTGCCGATCTGACGCGGCCACCGCCGCGCCCCGAACTGGCGAGCCCGCCCGCCGCGATCGATCTGTCGGTGCTGCGGCTGCTCGCCGGCGACGCCGATATTGCCGGCTCGGTGCGTGGCGAGGCGGCGGTGCGCCGCTTCTGGCATGTGTGTTCGCTGCCCGATTTCCGCCAGCAGGGGGCGGAAACGCACGCGCGGTTTGTCGCGCGGCTGTGGCAGGATTTGCGCCACGGCTATCTCGGCGGTGACTTCGTCGCGCAGGCCATCGCGCAGCTCGACAATCCGGCGGGCGACATCCACGCGCTTCAGGCGCGCATCGCCGCGATCCGCAGCTGGGCCTATATTGCGCAACGCCCCGACTGGGTGCTCGCGCGCGAGGAAATGGCCGCGCGCGCGCGGGGTGTGGAAACGCGGCTGTCCGATGCGCTCCACGCGCGGCTGACCGAGCGTTTCGTCAACCGCCGCACCACCGTGCTGATGCGCAAGGCGGGCAACGATGCCGGGCTCTTGCCCGTCCGGCTGTCGGAGGCGGGCGCGGTGTTTGTCGATGACGAGCCGATCGGACACCTCGAAGGCTTTCGCTTCGTGGTCGATCCGCTGGCGCGCGCATCGGATCGCAAATTGCTGCTGGCCGCGGCCGAGCGCCATTTGCCCGCGCTGCTCGCACGCCGCGCGGGCGCGCTGATCGCGGCGGCGGCGAAAACCGATGGCCTGGCGCTGACCGGGCGCGGGCTGGAGTGGAGCGATATCGTGGTGGCGAGGCTCGAACCCGGGCGCGCGCTGCTCGAACCGCGCTTGCGGCCCGATCCCGCGCTTGACCGCTTGCCGCCGGCGCTGCGCGACGCCGTGCGCGAAGCGATCAGCGGCTGGTTTGCGGCACGGATCGATCGCGCTTTGGCGCCGCTGCGGCGGCTCGCGCAGGCGAGCGAGGCGCACGATTCGGGCCCCGATTTGCGCGCGCTGCTGTTGCGGCTGGTCGATGGCGGCGGCGTGCTGCCGCGCGAAGGCTCGGGGCTCGACCGGCTCGATGCGCGCCAACGCGACCGTCTGCACCGGCTCGGTGTGTGCACCGGCGGGCTCGACGTGTTTGTGCCGGCGGCGCTGCGCCCCGATGCCATGCGGCTGTGGCGATATCTGGCCGCCCTGCGCGGGCTCAGCCCGGTCGCGGCACCCGACACTTTGCCGCCCACCGTGGCGGGGCGCGAGGCCCCGGTCGGCTATCGGCGGCTCGGGCGCGAGGCACTGCGGGTCGATCTGGCCGACCGCCTGTTGCAGGAAGCGCATCGCTGCCGGCTGGGTGCTGCGGGTCGGCGGGTCTATCTCGATCCCGCGCGCGCGCGCTCGATGGGACTGTCTACCGCGGGCTATGCCGCGCTGCTGCGCGCCGGCGGCTTTCGCGTCGCCATGCCGCGCCCGCTGCCCGACGGTGCGCCTGGTCCGCTGGCGCCACCATTGTGGGACTGGCGCCCGCCGCGTGCCCCGGTGGTTTCGCCCCGCTGCGAACCGGCAGCGCCGGCAACCGGCGCGTTTGCAGCGCTTGCGGGCTTGTTGCGCTGATGGCGGCGACCCTTCCTTCGCCCGGCATTCGCATTGACAAGTTGCTGTGGTTCTTGCGGCTCGCGTCCACGCGGAGCTTTGCGCAGGAATGGGCCACGGCCGGGCATATCCGGCTCAACGGGCGGCGGGTTGAACGCGCCAGCGCCACGGTGCGCGCGGGCGACATGCTGGTACTGCCGATGGGCGGCGGCGTGCGCGTGATCGAAATCGTGGCGATCCCGCTCCGCCGCGGCCCCGCGCCCGAAGCCCGCGCCTGTTACCGCGCGATCGGCGCATCCGGCGAATCCGGCGGCGCTTGCAGCCATTCGCCGTCACCCGATAGTGCCGGGATCGCCGGGCGGGCTTGACGGGAGCCCCCCGACGCCTCTAGCACGCACGCAAATCATCGCCAGATATCCAAGGGACCCGCGCCACCATGACCTATGTCGTCACCGAAGCCTGCATCAAGTGCAAGTTCATGGACTGCG
>CAITOD010000020.1 GCA_903893935.1 uncultured Sphingomonadales bacterium | reverse complement strand
TTAACTGGGCGGTTGGGCCGGGGGTGCGGGGCGGTGGGTGGCACTTTCGAAACTCTATCAGATGCAGCCGCGGCAACACCTGCCGCGGCCCGTATTCATCAAGCGGGACAATTCGGTGACGGTTTTGTCACCGTCGCACCACTCAGGCTTCGATCGCTTCTTCCGCAACGGGTTCGTCCAGCGCGCCGAGGTCAATGCCCGAATCGATCTGCGCTTCACGACCACCGCGCGTTGCAGCCGCAGCCACCGCGTCGCAATAGAGGCGGATCGCGCGGCTGGCATCGTCGTTTGCAGGGATCGGGAACGCAATGCCATGCGGCGAAACGTTCGAATCGAGGATCGCCACGACCGGAATACCCAGCACATTGGCTTCCTTGATCGCCAGTTCTTCCTTGTTGGCATCGATCACGAACATCACGTCGGGAATGCCGCCCATGTCGCGAATGCCGCCAAGCGAGAGTTCCAGCTTGTCGCGTTCGCGCGTCAGCTGCAGAACTTCCTTCTTGGTAAGGCCGGCGGTGTCGCCCGACAGCTGTTCCTCAAGCGACTTGAAGCGCTTGATCGAACCCGAAATGGTCTTCCAGTTGGTCAGCATGCCGCCCAGCCAGCGGTGGTTGACATAGTGCTGGCCTGAAGCGCGCGCGGCTTGCGCAATCGGTTCCTGCGCCTGGCGCTTGGTGCCGACAAACAGCACTTTGCCGCCATTTTGCACCGTGCCCGAAATGAATTCGAGCGCGCGCGCGAACAGCGGCACGGTCTGCGACAGGTCAAGAATGTGGATACCGTTGCGGGCGCCGAAAATATACGGCGTCATCCGCGGGTTCCAGCGATGGGTCTGGTGGCCGAAATGCGCACCGGCCTCGATCAATTGCGACATCGTGACGACGGGAGCCGCCATAAGTAAGTTCCTTTCCGGTTGGACCTCTGGGCGGAAGGAACCCGACGCAAACGCTTCGTGAGGCACCGGTGATGTGCTCCGCCCATGTGGATTTTGAACATGGGTACGCCGCATGATCCACGAGCCCAGTGCGGATTGCACCGAATCGCCATACGACGGACCGCGCCGATAGCCGCTCTGGACGCGCGAATCCAGCGATAATCGGGCGCGTTGTGCGAATCAGGACCTTTGCCTGGTCGTTCAACCGTTAGCTAACGGTCCGCATCGGAGGCAAAAAAGCGATACCAAATCAGCGCTTTGCATCATGAAGCGAGGGTCAGGCACAATTCCGCTTGACGCAACGGAACAAAAGTGGAACAAAAGACCCAACGCAGAGCCCAGCCATCCACTGCCTTTGCGCAAAGTTATCCACAGATCATCCACAGGCTGTCAAGGCCCGCGAAGCGCATTTTTGCGTGAGCGCAGCGGCTTTGCCTATCAGGGACGCATGCCATGCTCGCAACGATTGCCACGCTCGTCTTTGCTCCGCTCGTTTCGGCCACCGCTGCGTGCACCGCAACCGCGGTTATCGGCACCAGTCTGCGCGATGCCCTGCCCGCGCTGCGCCGCCTCGCGGCCGACCGGCGCGCGTTGGCCGATGATCGCGTGTACCTTTACACGCTGATCGAAACGCCGCGCCACGATGGCACGCCAGCACCGGTGGTGGCGGCGCCCGCTGTGCAAGACGTGGCGCGTCCAGTCATGATCAATCCGCTGCGGCGTCGTCCTGCCGCTTTGCCGATCGCGCCCGCGCCGTTGCGCGCAGCAGCCTGATCCGGCGGTAGCGCAGCACCCCGACCGGCAGCAGCGCGATATAGGCCGCGCACAGCCCTACCAGTGTCAGCCAGGGCTCGGTCAGCAGGGCGGCAAACACCAGCCCGATCAGCCCGATTACCTCGAGCCGGATCGCGCGGCGCGGGCGCAGCCCGGTCCAGCCGAGCGTGGCGGTGTTCGAAATCATCAGGAACGCAATCGCCGCAGTCCACGGCCCGACGGCCAGCGGATTGCGAAACACATCGTTGCGCCCGCTGGCGATCCACAGATAGAGCGGCATCAGCGCGAGCGCCGCGCCGATCGGCGCGGGTACCCCGGTCAGAAACCCGGCGCGTTTGTGCGGCTGATCGTCCATATCGATCTGCGCGTTGAACCGCGCCAGCCGCAAGGCGCAGCACACCGCCAGCGCCAGCGCGGCAAACCAGCCATAGCGCGGCACTTGCTGCAACGACCACAGATAGAGAATCAGCGCCGGCGCCACCCCGAACGCGATCGCATCGGACAGGCTGTCGAGCTCTGCGCCAAACCGCGACTGCGCGCGCATCGCGCGCGCCACGCGCCCGTCGATCCCGTCGAGCATACCCGCCAGGATCACCGCGAGCACCGCCGAATTGAAATCGTTGCCAATCGCAAAACGGATGCCGGTCAGCCCGCAGCACAGCGCGGCCGAGGTGATCGCATTGGGCACCAGCGCGCGCAAGGCGAGCCCGCGCGGCAGCGGCCGCCGCCCGAAATCGTACCCGCTGGTTTCCGCCTGTTCCCCGGCACGCGCGCTTTCGCCGCCGGCCGCATCGTTCACTGGCGCACACCCTCGATCAATGGTGCTGCCCCCAGGAGCGCGATCACGCTTTCGCCGGCCACCACGCGTTGCCCGACCAGCACTTGCGGCTCGGTTCCTTCGGGCAAGTAGACATCGACGCGGCTGCCGAAGCGGATCAGCCCGACCCGCTGCCCAACCGCGACAATATCGCCCGCTTTGACAAACGGCACGATCCGCCGCGCAATCAGCCCGGCGATCTGGGTAAAACCGATCTGCAACCCGTCGCCACGTTCGATCAGGATATGCTGGCGCTCGTTTTCCTCGCTCGCCTTGTCGAGATCGGCGTTGA
>CAITOD010000019.1 GCA_903893935.1 uncultured Sphingomonadales bacterium | reverse complement strand
GCGCGTGCTTCGACAAGCTCCGCACGAACGGATGTGGGGTGGGGGACCGGGTGGGGTCAGCCCGCAATCACCGTGCGCACCGCGTCCAGCGCGGCCGCCGCTTTGTCGCCTTCGGGTCCGCCGCCTTGCGCCATGTCGGGCCGGCCGCCGCCGCCTTTGCCGCCCAGCGCGGCGACGCCGGCGCGCACCAGATCGACTGCGCTGACCTGCCCGGTCAGATCGTCGGTCACCGCGGCAGCAATGCTCGCCTTGCCTTCGTTGACCGCGACAATCACCGCCACGCCCGAGCCCAGCCGCTGCTTGGCGCTGTCGAGCACGCCGCGCAATTCCTTCGGATCGAGCCCATCGAGCACTTGCCCGGAAAAAGTCACGCCATTGATCGTTTCATCGGCACTCGCAGCAGCCGCGGTGCCCCCGCCCAAAGCGAGCGCCTTTTTCGCTTCGGCCAGTTCGCGCTCCAGCTTGCGCCGTTCGTCGAGCAAGGCGGCGACGCGCGCCTCGACTTCATCGGGGGTCGCACGCAGCAGGCCGGCAGTCGCCTTCAAGGCTTCTTCGCGCGCCACCAGCCAGGCCCGCGCGCCTTCGCCGGTCAGCGCCTCGATCCGGCGAATGCCCGACGAAACCGCGGATTCGGCAATGATCCGGAACACGCCGATATCGCCGAGCGCGCGGACGTGCGTGCCGCCGCACAGTTCGACCGAATAAGGGCTCGTATCGGCGTCGCCCATGCTCAGCACGCGGACTTCGTCGCCGTATTTTTCGCCGAACAGCGCCATCGCGCCGGCTTCGATCGCTTCGTCGGGCGTCATCAGCCGGGTGGTGACCGGGGTGTTGGCGCGAATCTGCGCGTTCACTTCGGCTTCGATCACCGCGATGTCGTCGTGGCTGAGCGCGACAGGCTGTGAGAAGTCGAACCGCAGCCGGTCGGCGGCAACCAGCGAGCCCTTTTGCGTGACATGCCCGCCCAGCCGGTTGCGCAGCGCCTGGTGGAGCAAATGCGTGGCCGAATGGTTGGCGCGCAAGGCATCGCGGCGCGCCACATCGATCGCAAGCCGCACCACATCGCCGACGCGCAAGCGGCCTGTCTCGATCGTGCCGATATGCGCGTGCAATTTGCCGAGCGGCTTTTGTGTGTCGGTCACGGTGATCGAGGCCGGCCCGGTAATCGTTCCGGTATCGCCCTGCTGCCCGCCGGATTCGCCATAAAACGGCGTCTGGTTGGTGATCACCGTCACGCTGTCGCCGGCCTCGGCCTCGGTCACTTCGCGTCCGTCGCGCACGAGTGCCACGACTTGCGCTTCGCCGGTGGTCGCGGTGTAGCCGGTGAATTCGCTGGCACCGACGCGCTCGGCAATGTCGAACCACACTTCGCCATCGGCGGTTTGGCCCGAGCCCTTCCATGCCGCACGCGCGGCGGCCTTCTGCTGCGCCATCGCCGCATCGAACCCGTCGCGATCGACATGGATGCCGCGCGCGCGCAGCGCGTCTTCGGTCAGGTCATAAGGAAAGCCGAACGTGTCGTAGAGCTTGAACGCGGTTTCGCCCGGCAGCTTGTCTCCTTGCGCGAGGCTGCCGGTCGCTTCGTCGAGCAGCTTGAGCCCGTTGGCGAGCGTCTGGCGGAAGCGCGTTTCCTCGCGTTCGAGCACTTCCTCGATCAGCGCGCGCGCTCGGCCCAATTCGGGATAAGCCGCGCCCATTTCCGAAATCAGCGCCGGGACCAGCCGATGGACGAGCGGCTCTTTGGCCCCGAGCAGATGCGCGTGGCGCATCGCGCGGCGCATGATCCGGCGCAGCACATAACCGCGCCCTTCGTTCGACGGCAGCACGCCATCGGCAAGCAGAAAGCTCGACGAGCGCAGATGGTCGGCGATCACGCGATGGCTGGCGCGGTTTTCGCCCTGCGCTTTGACCCCGGTCAGGTTCTCGCTCGCGGCGATCAGCGCGCGGAACGTATCGGTGTCGTAATTGTCGTGCTCGCCCTGCAGCACCGCCGCCACGCGTTCGAGCCCCATGCCGGTGTCGATGCTGGGGCGCGGCAGATTGCCGGTGATCGTGCCGGCGGTCTGCTCGAACTGCATGAACACGAGATTCCAGATCTCGATAAAGCGGTCGCCGTCTTCCTCGGACGATCCGGGCGGGCCGCCCCAGATGTGATCGCCATGGTCGTAGAAGATTTCCGAACACGGCCCGCACGGGCCATCGTCACCCATCGCCCAGAAATTGTCCTTGGTCGGGATGCGGATGATCCGGTCGGCCGGGACCCCGGCGATTTTCTGCCACAGATCGAACGCTTCGTCGTCGGTGTGATAGACCGTGACCAGCAATTTGTCTTTGGGAAGGCCCCACTCGCGCGTCAGCAAGGTCCAGGCATGGGTGATCGCCTGTTCCTTGAAATAGTCGCCGAACGAGAAATTGCCCAGCATTTCAAAGAACGTGTGGT
>CAITOD010000018.1 GCA_903893935.1 uncultured Sphingomonadales bacterium | reverse complement strand
GTCGGCCAGCGAGGCAGTGCCGGAGAGGGGGAGGCGGCACTGCAAGGCAAATATCAGTCGCCGGATTGCCGGCGTGGCGACCCGCCGGCATCTGCTTTGTTTTGAAAATATTGGTTATTTGACCGGCACATAGTCGAATTTTCCAGGCTGAACGATGAAGAACAGGCAATCCGTTGCAGACAGGCACCGGGTCACGTGGGGTTCTTCGCCGCGCTGAAACCAATAGGACCCGACCGGCAGCGGTATTGGTGTGGCACCCACGGCATCATTGGCGCCTATGCCTTCGACAACGACCGCGAAGTAATCTTCGGTATGGGTGTGGACCGGGCTGACAAAACCATGCGGCATGCGGATGAACGTGCCGTGGTGGCCGTGCTGCAAATCGCCATAGGCAGGCCCGGCGAGCAATTCGCCTTTGTCGGTCTTCACGCCCGACGGGAAAAACCTGATCTGATCAACAGGCGTGCTGACCGACGGGCCCTCGTGCGCAGGGTGCGCGGCGTTCTGCGCATTGGCGGGAACCAGGCCTGCGACGCAAACGCAAGCTGCGAGGCATGCCAAGAGGAGTGGTCGGTTGTTCATCACAAAACTCCATCCAGATTGGAACTGTACACGAAGCGGGTCAAAAAGAGTAAGGCAAGCAGATGGGTGACCGAAAGCGCTGATGCGGCGCTGTCGGCATGGTTATGGTCCGGGGCAGTTTGCCCAGACCGCTCGGACTCGTTGCAATTGCGACCGCCACGCTATGGCTCCGGCATTTACGCCGACTCGGCCGTTCATGGCCTATATGTGACTATTAGTCACGTACTGTGCCGGATGGACGCCGTCAAGCACATCGCGACTGTCAACGCACTGCGAGCGTGGCGGCGCAATCAGGGTTCAGCTTGTCGCCCCGAGAATTTCGAGCCGCGTGATGGTGTTCTGGATGTGGTGCTCGATCAGGCGCCGGGCCGTGACATCGTCGTAGAGCAAAGCGTGGCGGACAATCGACGCCGTGGTGATATTCGAAGTCAACACGAATTCCTGAAACGTGCTGTCGTTGGCGATTCCGGTCATCGCGGAGAAAAACGCCGCGGTTGACGCGGCTCTGACTTTGTTCTGTTCGAAATCGAGCATGCGCAGCGCGGGCACATCCTGGCTGGCGATAAACAACGTGTCGAGGCTGGGGTCGCTGCGGTTGAGATCGTAAAAGCTCTCGATGCCGGCGCGGGTTACGGCGCGCCAGCCGTGGGGCATCGCGGCAGCCAGTCGCGCCCGGCTATGCGCATCGATCAGCGCCGATTTGCGCTCGCACAGCGCGTAGAGGATCGCCTCTTTGTTGGCGAACATCTGATAGACGGTTTGCTTCCCGATCCCGGCGCGCTGCGCCACATCGACAATCGCAATCGCACCGTAGCCGCGCTCGTAAATCAGCGCTTGCGCCGCATCGATAATGCGATCGCGCTTTTGCACAGATCGCGCCTGACGCGGCGAAGTTCTAACTCCAAATTCCTGAGCCATGCACTCCGCTCGTCCCTGCACGCGCTTCTCATGCCGCGTGAGCTATCAAAAGGGACCATTTTCGCGCGACCGCAAGCGAAAATCGGTCAACGCCACCTTGGGCTTGTGCCCTATTGTGGCGCAATGCGCGGCGAATGGTGGCCAAAGCGTCCGATACAACTGTCGGCTTCATGAAAGGGCCGCCCCGCCGCGATCGCGCGGCAGGGCGGCCAGGATGCAGCGCCGGAGGGGGAAACGGCGCAGGGCAAACGATCAGGCGACTGACTTGAGGTGGCCCGGGGCGGTCCATTCGGCGCCCTTCATGAAGCCATCGAGCGGCGTGTCGGCCATGTGGTTGGTGTAGTTTGAAATCAGCTTGGTCGCGGCCAGCACCAGCACATCGAGCACGGCCTGGTTGGTGAACCCGGCAGCCTTGAACGCAGCCACATCGGCCTCCGACACAAACCCGCGATTGCGCGTTACGAGGGCGGCAAAGGTGCGCAGGGCTTCCATCCGCGCATCGGCGATCGGCTGGCCATCGCGGATCGCGTGGATCACCGCGTGATCGACTTTGGCCATCCGCGACAGGTTGGTGTGGCCGGCCATGCAATACGTGCATTCGTTCTCGTAAATGATCGCGAGGTAGACGACATTGCGTTCCTGCGGGGTGAAGCCGGTCTTTTCGGCAATGGTCCACAGCGTGGCATAGGCTTCGAGCGCGGCCGGGCTTTCGGCCAGCACGCGGTGCAGATTGGGCACGAAGCCCCATCCGGCCTGGACGGCGGTCAGGATTTCGGCCGAAGCAGCCGGAGCGGTGGTCGTGTCGTGCAGCTGAAAACCGTTGATGGTCATGATGCAATCTCCTGTCGGCAAAGCGTTCCGCCGTGTCTGGCGTGCCCTCTGAATGACGGATTGGGGCCGGACGATGCAGACCGGTTGGCGCGATATCATTCATTCCGCGCGGGAATGATCCGCCGCTTTGCAAAAAACCGGTTCCCAGCCGATTGCGCAATGGGTTAAGCGCCGCGCCATGTTGACCATTAACGGCCTTACCGTGCGTCTTGGCGGGCGCGATATCATTGCGGGTGCGACCGCTGCCATCCCGCCGCGCGGCAAAGTGGGGCTGGTCGGGCGCAATGGCGCGGGCAAATCGACGCTGGTCAAGACGCTGATCGGCGAGATCGACCCCGACGCGGGTTCGGTCGACATGCCGCGCGGCTGCAAGCTGGGTTATATCGCGCAGGAAGCGCCGAGCGGCAGCGCCACGCCGTTCGACACCGTGCTCGCCGCCGATGTCGAACGCACGCACCTGCTGGCCGAATCCGAAACCGTCACCGATGCCGACCGGCTGGGCGATATCCACGAGCGGCTGATCGCGATCGATGCCTATACCGCGCCGGCGCGCGCGGCGCGCATCCTGTCGGGCCTCGGCTTTGACGAGACGATGCAGAACCAGCCGCTCGATTCGTTTTCGGGCGGGTGGAAAATGCGCGTGGCGCTGGGCGCGCTGCTGTTTTCGCAGCCCGACGTGCTGTTGCTCGACGAACCATCAAACCACCTCGATCTTGAAGCGACGCTGTGGCTCGAGAATTTCCTCAAGTCATACCCCGCCACGTTGCTGATCATCAGCCACGAACGCGATCTGCTCAACACCGTGGTCGATCACATCCTGCATCTCCAGGGCGGCAAATTGACGCTCTATCCGGGTGCCTACGACGCGTTCGAACGGCAACGCGCCGAACGCGCGGCACAAGCCGCCTCGTTTGCCGCCGCACAGGATGCCCAACGCGCCAAGCTCGCCGATTATGTGGCGCGCAACAGTGCGCGCGCGTCGACCGCGCGGCAGGCGCAGGCGCGCGCCAAAATGCTCGCCAAGATGCAGCCGATCGCGGCGGTGAGCGAGGACCCCTCGCTGAGCTTCGACTTTCCCGATCCCGACGAATTGCGCCCGCCGCTAATCACGCTCGATCTGGCC
>CAITOD010000017.1 GCA_903893935.1 uncultured Sphingomonadales bacterium | reverse complement strand
GGCCCCATGCTCGACATTGGTGCGCGGCCGAGAAGCCCCTCCACCAGCTTCGCTGGTCCCCTTCCCCGTGCCGGGGAGGATCAGTGGGCGGCGCCCCACGATTTGCCGAAGCCGATTTCAACGCCCAGCGGCACCGACAGCCGCACCGCAGGTTCGGCTGCGCCCGCCATTACGCGCTCGATCACCACGCTCGCCGCCGCGACATCGGCTTCGGGCAATTCAAACACCAGTTCGTCGTGGACTTGCAGCAGCATGCGCACATGCCCGAGGCCCGCGTCGGTCAGCGCTGGCATCATCCGGGCCATCGCGCGCTTGATGATGTCGGCGCATGTGCCCTGGATCGGGGCGTTGATCGCGGCGCGTTCGGAGCCGGCGCGTTCGTTCTGGTTTTTGGCGTTGATCCGCGGGAACCAGGTCTTGCGGCCGAACAACGTGGTCGAATGGCCGGTTTCGCGCACGCGTTCCAATGTCTCGTGGATATAGCGCTGGATGCCGGGAAAGCGTTCGAAATAGCGGTCGATCATCGCCTGCGCCTCGTCGGCGCTGGTGCCGAGCCGGGTCGCGAGCCCCCAGCGGCTGATCCCGTAGAGGATCGCGAAATTGATCGTCTTGGCGCGGCCGCGCGTGTCGCGGTTGACTTCGCCGAACAGTTCGAGCGCGGTGCGCGCGTGGATGTCCTGCCCTTCGGCAAATGCCTCGCGCAGCGCCGGAACATCGGCCATATGCGCGGCCAGCCGCAATTCGATCTGGCTATAGTCGGCCGACAGCAGCACATGGCCGGGCTCGGCCACAAAGGCCTCGCGGATCTGGCGGCCGATTTCGGTGCGCACCGGGATGTTCTGCAGATTGGGGTCGTTCGACGACAGCCGCCCGGTCTGCGCACCGACCAGCGAATAGCTGGTATGGACGCGCCCGGTGGCAGGTTTGATTGCCGCTTGCAGCGCGTCGGTATAGGTCGATTTGAGCTTGGACAGCTGGCGCCATTCGAGCACCAGCGTGGCGACTTCGGCGCCTTGCGCGGCAAGGCCTTCGAGCACCGACTGGTCGGTCGAATATTGCCCGCTCTTGCCCTTCTTGCCGCCTTTGTAGCCCAGCCGTTCAAACAGCACTTCGCCGAGCTGCTTGGGGCTGCCGATGGTGAACGCGCCGCCGGCCTTGGCGTGGATCACCGCTTCGAGATCGGCAATCCGCGCGGCAAATTCGCCCGACAACCGCGACAGCGCTTCGCGATCGACTTTAATCCCCGCGGCTTCCATCGTCGCCACCACCGGCACCAGCGGACGATCGACGCGCTGGTAAATGCGCGAGCCGCCTTCATCGGCGAGCCGGGGCGCCAGCAGCTGGTGCAGGCGCCAGGTCACTTCGGCATCTTCAGCGGCATAGCGCGTGGCATCGGCGAGCGGCACTTCGCCAAACGAAATCGCTTTCTTGCCCGTCCCGGCGACGTCCTTGAACGCTATCGTGGTGTGGCCGAGCAGCCGGGCCGAGAGTTCGTCCATGCCGTGGCCGAGCGGCGCCAGATCGCCTTTGCCGGCGTCGAGGCAGAAGCTCATCACCATCGTGTCGTCGATCGGGCTCACCGCAATGCCGTGGCGCGCCAGCACCACGAGGTCGTACTTGATGTTCTGCCCCACTTTGAGCACCGCGTCGCTTTCGAGCAGCGGACGCAGCAGCCGGCAGGCGGTGGCGCGATCGATCTGGTTTGGCACCGTGTCGAACATGTCGCTGCCGCGATGGCCGAGCGGGATATAGCACGCCGCCCCCGGCCCCGTCGCAAGGCTGATCCCGACCAGATCGGCGCCCACCGCATCAAGCGCGCTGGTTTCGGTGTCGATCGCCACCACGCCCGCGGCAAAGCTTTGCGCAATCCAGCGTTCGAGCGTCGCGACATCCTGCACACATTGGTAGCCGCCGGTGTCGATCGGCGGCCATTCCGGACGGGGCTGGCGATCGCCGCTGCGCTCCTCGGCGGTCCCGGCGGGCATGTCAGCGGGGGCTGCCGAAGCGCGCGTGCCCAGCTTCCGGAGCAGGCTGGTAAACCCGTGTTCGCTCAGAAACGCGGCGAGCGGATCGGGCGGGATCGGCCCGAGCGCAAACTGGTCGAGCGCCATCGGCAGCTCGCAATCTTCCTTGAGCGCGACCAGCCGCCGCGACAGCCGCGCCATGTCGGCTTCGGCAATCAGGCTGTCGCGCAATTTGCCGGGCTTCATCGTCGGCGCGCTCGCCAGGGCGGCTTCAAGATCGCCGTTTTCCTGGATCAATTTGGTCGCGGTCTTGGGCCCGATGCCGCGAATGCCCGGCACATTGTCCACCGCATCGCCCATCAGCGCCAGCACATCGCCAACGCGTTCGGGCTCGACGCCGAATTTCTCGATGACTTCGGGGATGAAAATGCGCTGGTTCTTCATCGTGTCGAGCATGTCGACCCGCGCGCCATGCGCGGTCTCGCCGACCAGCTGCATGAGATCCTTGTCCGACGAGACGATCGTCACGTCCCACCCGCGCGCGCTCGCCGCACGCGTGTAGCTGGCGATCAGGTCGTCGGCTTCGAACCCGGCCTGTTCGATGCATGCAAGGCTGAACGCGCGCGTGGCATCGCGGATGAGCGGGAATTGCGGCACCAGGTCTTCGGGCGCGGGCGGCCTATTGGCCTTGTAGAGCGGGTACATGTCGTTGCGAAAGGTGATCGAGCCTTTGTCGAGGATCACCGCGAGGTGGGTCGGGCCCTCGGCCGCGTGCAGGTCTTCGGCCAGTTTCCACAACATCGTGGTATAGCCATAGACCGCGCCGACCGGCGTGCCCGCCGGGTTGGTCAGCGGCGGCAGCCGGTGATAGGCGCGGAAGATATAGGCCGAGCCATCGATCAGATAGAGGTGGCGGCGGGGGGTGGCGGGCGCATCCATGCCTGATCTGTTAGCCGCTGGGGCAGAATTGGCCAGAGGCGATTTGTCCCGCGTTTTGCGCCGTTCCATGCCCCGAAACGCTTCGGCTCGCGTGCAAACCGGCCTGGCGCAAGCCCAAAAAAGCGGAAAAAACCGTTCGCTCCCCGCGCGATATGACAAGGGTGGATGCAAAAAGGCGTTGAGCGCTTGCAACGCGATGAATTGCCGATTAATTGGGGCGAGAAGTCTATCGCCAGAATAGGCTTTGCGGCGGGCTGCTTGCCCGACGCGGTTCCATTCAATCCAGGGATTGTAACGCATGCGCAAGCTCATCCTCGCCGCTGTGGTCGGCACTTCTTTCGCTCTCGCGGGCTGCTCGACTCCGGCACCGACTGCCACCGAAGCTGCCGTTGAAGCCACCGACACCGGTTCGGCTGACGCGTCGGACGTTGCTGCAGACGCCAGCTCGGCTGCTGCCGCCGATTCGAGCACTGCCGCCAAGATGTAATCCGCGCCCGCAAGGGCAGGATTTCGGCGCCGTCAGCTCGACGGAGAATAGAAGAGGGAGTCTGGTCGACGGGTCAGGCTCCCTCTTTCTATACCCGTGCTGCGCGCTCGGCAGTTTCCTCCGGACATGAAAAAAGGCGCCAATCGGCGCCCTTTTGTCGTTGCCATGGCAGCGGTTGTCAGCGCCTGCTGGCTTGCAGATCGCCGCGCGGCAGGTCCCGGGCATAGCCATCGTAAAGCGCGCGGGTAATCTGCGCGATCATCGTTGCGTGCGGGGTATGGCCTTCGGGCCCGGTCACGAAAATCGCCAGCGCCAGATGGCGCCCGTCGGGCAGGCGGATGATCCCGACATCGTCGGTCACGCCCGCCAGCGTGCCGGTCTTGTGCGCAAACACCGTGCCATCGGGCAGGCCCGCGCGCATGCGGTTCTTGCCCGTGCTGGTGCGCGTCATCGTGTCAAGCAGCACTGCGCGCGATTGCGGGCTGAGCGCATTGCCGCGGTCGATCGCGGCGAGCAGGGCAAGCATGGCGCGCGGCGTGCTCGAGGTGCGGGTATCGATCGTGGTGGCCGGATTGACCCGGCCGTCGTCGCGCACCAGCGTGGCCATCGTGCTGTCGAGATGCTGGCCGACAATCCCTGTCTTGGCGAGCCACGCGTTGACCGCGCCCACCCCGCCGACCGCGGTGATCAGCCCGTCGGTGGCATGGTTGTCGCTGCGCGTGATGCTGAGTTCCATCAGCGATTGCGCCGGCATCACCGGCCCGGCGCGCAGCGGCGCGGTACTGCTGCGCTCGCCGCGTTCGACCACCGGCAGCATCATCGGAAAGCTCTGGTCGAGCCGGAACCGCCCTTGTTCGACGCCCGCGAGAAAGGTCGCGGCGACCGCGATCTTGGCGGTGCTTGCCATCGGAAACGGCATGTCGGCGCGGATCAGCACTTGCCCGCCACCATCGAGATCAGCTGCGGCGACGCCAATGCGGCCGCGCGAACGCGCGATGATCGCCTCGACCGATTGCTGGATCGCCAGGTCGCGCTGATCCTGCGCGGTGGCCGCGGTGCGGGTATAGCCCGCAGGCGCCGTTGCCCCCGGAGCGGGTATCGCAATGAGCGCGCCAACGATCAGCGCGATTTTCCTTAAACGCATGGCGTGCCCCGACTTTTGCAACCCGTTGCCGTCGTCGCGCGATCGGGCGACGCGGCTGATCCCGTTCATTTGTTACGGATTCTAACCTATCGCGATTCGCGCCGGAAGGCCTTTTGCGATCATCCGGACGCGGACCAAAGGCGCCCTGACCCGCAATCGGCGCTGGACTTTAATCGTGCGCTTAAGGATAGTTGGCGCCGCACACGCAAGAGGATGGCGGCATGGAGGCAGCGAGCGCCGAATTTGCAACCGCGCTCCACGCGGGTCCTGAGATGATGGCCGCGCTCCACGCGGCGATGATACGTGCCGGATGCAGCGGCGAACTGACCGGACTGCGGCGCCTGTCGGGCGGGGCCAATATGGAATCGTGGCTGTTTGCCTGCGGGCCCGCGCACTATGTCTTGCGCCGCGCGCCTTCGGGAGCGTGGCTGGCGACGCGCGCGCTCGATATGGCGGGCGAGGCGCGGATCATCCGCCATGCCGCAGCCGGCGGGGTGCCCGTGCCGAACGTGGTGTTCGAATTGCAACCCGAAGACGCGCTGGGCCTCGGCTTTGTGATGGAATGCCTGCCCGGTACCACCGACCCCGAAGCGGTGCTCGCCGCGCCCCCGGCGCTAGGCTGCGAAATCGCCACGGCCATGGCGCGCATTCACGCGCTCGACCCGCGCGGAGCCGATCATCTGCCCCGCCTCGATGCCGCAAACGGGGTGGCGCGGCTCACGGCGCAATTCATCGCAGCCGGCGGCGACCGGCCGATCATCGCGCTGGGCCTTGCCTGGCTGCGCGCGCATCTGCCGGCGCCTGCGCCGCTGCGCGTGGTCCACGGCGATCTGCGCATCGGCAATGTGATGGTCGAGGCCGGGCGGCTGACCGGCGTGCTCGACTGGGAACTCGCGCATCTGGGCGACGGGCACGAAGATTTGTCTTATGGCTGCATGACGGTGTGGCGGTTCGGACGGCTCGACAAGCAAGGCTTCGGGCTGACCGATGTGGCGACGCTTGCGCGCGCTTACGAAGCGGCGGGCGGCGAGCGGTTCGATCCGGCGCGGTTCCGGTTCTGGCTGGTCTATCGCACGGTATGGTGGGCACTTGGCTGTCTCGACATGGGCCGCGCGTGGCGATCGGGCGCCGACCGCTCGCTCGAACGCGTGGTGGTGGCGCGCCGCGCCTGCGAGCAGGAGCTCGATCTGCTGCTGCTGCTCGAAAGCGATGCGCCCGAAGTCGAGCGCCAGCGCCATGTCGCCGCCCCGCTGCCCGATGCGCCTGCGCGCGAGGGCGAACCCGATGCGGGCGAGATGCTGACGGCGATTTCCGAATGGCTGGCCTCGACAGTCAAGCCGTAACTCGCCGGCCGCGAACGCTGGGAACTGGCGGTCGCGCAAAACGCGCTCGGTATCGTCCGCAGGCAGCTCGCTGCCCGGCCCGACCCTGCCGATGCGGCGCTCGCCGATGTCATTCTGGCGGGCGATGCAGGCCTTGCCACCCCCGGACTGCTGGCCGATCTGCGCGGCCGCGCGCTCGCCACGGTTGCTGCCGACATGCCGAAATATCCTGCGCTGGCGCTTGCCCGCGCCCAATGGGAGTCCGCCTGATGGATTTTGACTTGCCCGCCGATCTTGTCGCTTACCTGGCCGAACTCGATGCCTTCATCGCGGCCGAGATCAAGCCGCTCGAAGCGGCCGACGACAACATCCGCTTTTTCGACCATCGCCGCGAATGGGCGCGCACCGATTTCGAAGCCGGCGGCCTGCCGCGCCACGAATGGGAAGCGCTGCTGGTCGAAGCCACCCGCCGCGCCGACCGCGCCGGCCACTGGCGCTTTTCGGCACCGAAAAAATACGGCGGCAAAGACGGGTCGAACTTGTGGATGGCGGTGATCCGCGAGCACTTTGCCGCCAAAGGCCTCGGGCTGCACAACGACCTGCAGAACGAACATTCGATTGTCGGCAATTTCCCGTTCGTCGCGATGTTCGAGCATTTCGGCACCGAAGCGCAACAGCGCGAATTCATCCTCGGCGGGTTCGAACGCACGCGCCGCGCCGCGTTCGGACTGACCGAGCCTGGCCATGGTTCGGATGCCACGCATATGGAAACGCGCGCGGTGCCGGAAACCCGCGATGGCGTGGCCGGCTGGCGCATCGATGGCGAGAAGATGTGGACCACCGGCATGCACACCGCCACGCATTGCGCGACGTTTGCGCGCACCAGCGGGGCCGATGGCGATGCGCACGGCATCACCTGCTTTCTGGTGCCCAGCCCCACGCCCGGTCTGGTGATCGAGGAATATCTGTGGACGTTTAACATGCCGACCGATCACCCGCGCGTGTCATTCACCGGTGTGTGGGTGCCCGACAGCGCGATCCTGGGCCCGCTTGGTGGGGGCCTGGCCATTGCGCAAAGCTTTGTGCATCAAAACCGCATCCGCCAGGCGGCATCGTCGCTGGGCGCGGCCAGCTACTGCATTGCCGAATCGGTGCGCTATGCGCGCGAACGCAAACCGTTTGGCCAGGAACTGGCGCGCAACCAGGCGATCCAGTTTCCGCTGGTGGAACT
>CAITOD010000016.1 GCA_903893935.1 uncultured Sphingomonadales bacterium | reverse complement strand
GTCGATCAGCGGCGTGCTGCCGGTGTTGTTGGTTTCATCGACTCGCGCGCCCGCGCCGATCAGCAGATCGACGCCTTCGACAAAGCCCAGTTCGGCGGCGATTTCGAGCGCGGTTTCGCCTTTGCCGTTGCGCGCGTTGACGTTGGCACCTTTGCTGACGACAAATTGCATCCACACCAGATCGCGCCGCGCAGTGACGATATGGAGCGCGGTTTCGCCGGTGGTGATGTCGCGCGTGTTGACGATCTGGGTCGACGGCTTGCTGAGCATGTCGTTGACGACATCGCCGTCTTTCTTGCGCACCGCGTCGAGGAACTTGTAGCTTTCCGAAAACTGCGCGGATGCCGGCAAGGGTGCCATCACCGCAGCAAGGGCAAGTGCGGCAGCCATGCCCATGCCGACCCGATGCAATCCAAATTTTCTGTTCACGTTCAACGAATCCCTTGCCCGAACACTCAGCCTGCCCTTGTCACCGGCAGGTTAGCAGAGCATGAAGCGCAGCGCCATGCCACCCGTTGTCGCAAGTCCCGCCCCCCGCGCCCGCCGCAAGTTCGCTCGCCTGCTGGCCCCCCTCTGGCTGGTCGCCGGCAGTGTTGCACTGGCCGGCTGCAACCAGGCGGCTGCGCCCGAACCGCCGCTCGCGGGGACCACGCTCGGCGGCGATTTCACGCTGGTCGACAAGACCGGCAAGTCCGTGCGCTACGCCGATTTCGCGGGCAAATGGCGGATGATCTATTTCGGCTATACGTTCTGCCCCGATGTCTGCCCGCTCGATGTCCAGCACATGATGCAGGGCTTTCACGCATTTGCCCGCGCGCATCCTGATCTCGCCGCGCGCATGGTGCCGATGTTCATTTCGATCGACCCCGAGCGCGATACGCCCAAGGCAGTCGGGCAATTCGCCGGCGCGTTCGGCCCCGAACTGGTCGGGCTGACCGGCAGCCCGGCGCAAGTCGACAGCGCCGCCAAAGCCTTTGCCGTGTTTTACCAGAAACGCCCCGGATCGACGCCCGATGCCTATCTGATGGACCACAGCCGCGCCGCCTATCTTATGGATGCCGATGGCAAGCCGGTCGCGCTGCTGCCGGTCGATGCGAACGGCAAGGCGGTCGCGGCGGAACTGGAAAAATGGGTCCGCTGACGCCAATACAGTCCCGCTTCTGGGACAAGCCGCTGGCCGCGCTCAACCGCGAGGAATGGGAAGCGCTGTGCGACGGCTGCGGCAAATGCTGCCTGCACAAGCTCGAAGACGATGAAACCGGCGATGTCTGGCGCACCAATGTCGCCTGCCGCCTGCTCGATCTGACCAGCGGCCGCTGCTCCGACTATCGCCATCGCAAGGCGCTGGTGCCCGAATGCCTGCGGCTGACGCCCAGGCTGGTCGCGCAAGTGCCGTGGCTGCCCGAAACCTGCGCCTATCGACTGCGCGCCGATGACCAGCCGCTGCCCGCCTGGCATTACCTCGAATGCGGCGATCGCGAGGCGGTGCACCGCGCCGGGCAATCGGTGATCGGCCGCGCGATCAGCGAAGTCATGGCGGGGCCGCTCGAAGAACACATCGTCGATGACGAAGGCACGCCGCTCTATGGCGATTATCCGGACGAGCCGGCATGATCGAGTGGCTGCGACGCGCACGCGTGTCCAGGCCCCCGGCCCCGACGCCCGCGAAACCCGCGCGCGTGCCGGTGGGTGACCGGATGCTGCCGGTCGAACTGCGCCGCTTGCGACACGCGCGACGCATGACGCTGCGGCTGGCCCCCGATGGCGAAGCGGTGCGCATTTCGCTGCCGCCGTGGGTGCCCGATCACGAAGCGCTCGCCTTTGCCCGCGCGCGCAGCGAATGGCTGGCCGCCCAGGCCGCGCGCCTGCCACGGCCGCAACCGCTCCAACCCGGCAGCCAGATTGCCTATCGCGGCGCGCCGGTCACCGTGGTGTGGAACCCGCAGGCGGCGCGGCGCCCGCAACAGGTTGACAGCCGCATCGTCATGGGCGGCCCCGAAGAAGGTCTCGGGCTGCGGCTGGCACGCGGGCTCGACGCCGAGGCGCGGCGCACACTGGCTCAGGATCTTGCCGACTATTGCGCACGCGCCGCGCGCCCGGTGCCGGGTCTGGCGCTGTCGCGTGCGCGCCGGCGGTGGGGCAGTTGTGCCGCCAACGGCACGATCCGCATCAACTGGCGGCTGATCATGGCGCCCGACGCGGTGCGCCGCTCGGTGGTGGCGCACGAAGTCGCGCATCTGGTCCATTTCGACCACAGTCCCGAATTCCACGCCTGTCTCGCGGCGATCTTTGAAGGCGATGTTGCCGAAGCCAATGCGTGGCTCAAACGCCATGGGCCGGGCCTCTATCAGCCGTTTGGCTAGAGCATGATGCGAAAAAGCGGGTACCGGTTTTTCGCAATAAATCATGCGAAAACAAAGACTCCGAG
>CAITOD010000015.1 GCA_903893935.1 uncultured Sphingomonadales bacterium | reverse complement strand
GTAGACTCGACCTGTCGGGACGCGCCAAACCGCCGCCAACAACACCCGCAAAATTGCCGCCAAACCCACAGTTCGCTCTCGCGCTATGAAATCCCGGACACCTATGGGACTTGATCCGGCATCCATCGATCGGCCGGGCACAGTTGGCGCGGCAATCTGCCAGCTGCGCGATGCGGCGCAATGGATGCCGGATCAAGTCCGGCATGACGAAAGGGGGGGGGGGCGGCGTTCAGGCCAGGCGGGCGGCCGCGATGTCGGCGCCTTCGCGCAGCACCTTGAGCTTCTTCCAGGTCACAGCGGGGTCGATCTTGCCGTAGCCAGCGAATGTGCCAAAGCCGCAGTCGGTTGAAGCCATGACCCGGTCGGCGCCGACGATCGCCGCGAACCGCTCGATCCGCTGCGCCACCAGCTCGGGGTGTTCGACATAGTTTGAACACGTATCGATCAGCCCCGGCGCCAGCACTTTGGCGTCGGGAATATCTGCGTGAGCCCAGACTTTCCATTCGTGTTCGTGGCGCGGATTGGCGGCTTCGAACAGGATGGTCGAGGGGCGGGCGCCGAAGATAACGTCGATCACGCGCTCGAGCGGAATGTCGTGATCATGCGGCCCCTCGTAATTGCCCCAGCACACGTGCATGCGCAGGCGTTCGGGCGGCAGGTTGGCGGTCGCTGCGTTGAGCGCTTCGACATTGGCTGCGGCGATCCGCACGAATTCGTCTTCCGACAGATCCTGATACCCGGTGTGGCGCGACATCGCGAGATCGGGGCAATCGAGCTGCAAATCGAACCCGGCCGCGACAATCGCCTCGTATTCGGGGCGCATCGCATCAACCAGATCGGCCAGATAGGCTTCGTGGCTGGGGTAGAACTGGTTGGGCTGGAACGCGGTGATCAGCCCGGGCGAGGCGGCGTTCATGAACCCGCGCACCGGCTTGCCGGCGGTTGCGGCGGCAAACCGGCGGATATCGTCGAGCGCGGGTTGCAGATTGACCAATCTGACCGGCCCGATGCAGGCGGCGCGGACGAATTCCTGATCGCCCATAATTGCCGCCAGCTTGCGCCGGAATTCGGGCAGGGGGGCAAGATCGAGCGCCGGCTTGCGCGGCACATCGCCGCCGAAGCCCGACAGCCGCTCGGTCATATACGTCGAATAGCCGACTTTGCCCAGTTCGCCGTCGCTGACCACGCTGACCCCTGCGGCGATCTGGTGATCGACCGCTTCGGCCACCGCTTCGGCCACCACGCGGTCGAATTCGTCCGCATCATAGGCCTCGCCATGATCGCGCGCGAGCAGCAGCGGAACAAGCGCATCGCCGCGCGGAAGGCTGCCGACATGCGTGGTTGCGATTTGGGCCATGATCGAAAGTCCTCTCCACTGCAGATTGAATCTTGCAATTTGTATGTATCACTAACAAAAAGGATCAGCAGCGCAAGCAACCAATCGTCGCGGCGCGCCACCGTGCGGGAGAGCGAAACTCATGACCAAGACCCTCGAATCGATCCTGTCCGACCTTGGCGGCGCGTCTGCCGATCTGGTCGGCTGGTTGCGCAACCAGCAAGTCGGCCCCAACGCCTATCCCGGCGTGCCCGCCGAATACACCAACTGGCGCGACGAGCAGCGCGCGTGGAACGACACGTGCGTGCTGTTCAACCAGAGCTATCACATGGCTGAACTGATGGTCGAGGGGCCGGGCGCGTTCGATTTCCTGCAAGGGCTCGGCATCAACAGCTTCAAGGGGTTCATCCCCGATCGCGCCAAGCAATACGTGCCCGTCACGCCTTATGGCCATGTCATCGGCGACGTGATCCTGTTCTACCTCGCGCCCGAAACCTTCAATCTGGTCGGCCGCGCGCCGACGCTCAACTGGGTTATGTTCCACGGTGAAGGACGCACAGATGTTACGCTGACGTATGACGAACGCACCGTTGCGCGCCCCGACCCGCAAAACCGCCGCCATTTCCGCTTTCAGCTGCAAGGGCCCAATGCGGCGGCCGTGCTGACCGATGCGATGGGTTCCACTGCGCCCGATCTCAAGTTCTTCCACATGACGTGGATCGAAATCGCCGGCAAAAAAGTGCACGCATTGCGTCACGGCATGGCCGGGCAGCCCGGTTACGAACTGATGGGGCCGTTTGCCGATCACGATGCGGTGCACGCCGCGCTGGTTGCGGCGGGCGCCAAACATGGCCTGGCGCTCGTCGGCGGGCGGACTTATTCGTCCAACACGCTCGAATCGGGCTGGATTCCTTCGCCACTGCCGGGGATCTATACCGGCGAGCTCAACCGCCCCTATCGCGAATGGCTGTCGGCCAATCATTACGAATCGCGCTGTTCGGTGGGTGGCAGCTATGTGCCCGACAGCGTCGAAGGCTATTACACCACGCCGTGGGATCTGGGTTATGGCGCCTTCGTCAAGTTCGACCACGACTTCATCGGTCGCGAAGCGCTGGAAAAGATCGCCGCCGGGCCGCACCGCAAGAAAGTGACGCTGGCACTTGACGACGAAGCCGTAACCGAGGCGATTTTCGGCCAGTTCGGTCGCGAAGGCCTGCGCCCCAAATATATGGAATTCCCGAGCGCGGTCTATGCCATGCATCCGTTCGACCGGGTGGAGCACAAGGGTCAGTTGATCGGGTTGTCGACCTGGATCGGCTATACCGCCAATTACGGCAAGATGGTCACGCTGGCGATGGT
>CAITOD010000014.1 GCA_903893935.1 uncultured Sphingomonadales bacterium | reverse complement strand
GCACCGCCGCGCTGATCGCGGGCTATGGCACGCGCACCGATGCGGCGTGCGGCGGCGATCTTGCCCGCCAGCGCGTCTATCTGGGCGAGCTGCAAGGCCTGGCGCAGCGCAATGCAGCCGATCTGGCGCGCGCGCGCGCCGCCGCCGATGCGCGCGCTGCCGAGGCTGCCGGTGCCGAGCGCCGTCGCGCCGCCGCCGCAGACCGCGTGCATGCCACGCAACAGCAGATCGATCGCCGCACGTCGGCCGCTGCCGTGCCGCTGGGCGCCCGTTCGGCGCGCTCGTCCTGAATTGGCACGATTTTCGCTTTACCGGACATGACCACATTCCGCGCCCGCCTGACAGGAACCTTGTGCCCATGACCATCGCCCTTGCCGCCAGCGCTGCCGCCCCGCCTGCCCGCACGGCCAATGCGGTCGCACCCCTGCCGCTGGCGCAAGCCCTGCCGCCCGCTAGCGCGCCGGCTGCCGATTTTGCCAATGTGCTGGCGACCCGGCAAGCCGCCCCGGCAACGCTGCCGCCGCCGCTTGCAGCGATCGTCGCACCGCCGGCTGTAGCGGCAGCCCCCGGCAATTTGCTGCCGGTCGCTGCCGTCACACTTGCCGCATCGCGCCTGTCGCGCGACAAACCCGCCAAAGCCGGGAGCGATCCGGCCGCTGCGCCGGGCGCACCGGTTGCCGCACCTTTGCCAGTAACACCGCCGGCGCCACCGCCAGTGACGCCGCCGGTAACACCAATCGTCTTGCCGCTGCCGCAAGCCGCAACCGGGTCCGACACCGACAGCGCTGCCGATACGCCCCCAGCCCCGTCTGGCCGTGGCCGGTACGCCGGTGCAACGCCGCTTGCGGCATTGCCCGCCCGCGCAGCCGACGTGCCGACCCGGACCGATGCTGCGCCAGCGCCGTCCGCCGATGCGCGCGCACCCCAGCCCGCGCCCGCATCGATCCACAGCGCCCCCGCCGCCGGGAAACCGGCAACCGCGCCCCAGAACGCACCCCAGACCGCGCCCGCCACCGCCGCAGCGCCGGCCACCAGCCCTGCGGCAGGCGCCTTGCCCCCGGTCACGACTGCCACTCTGACCCATCCGGTGATTACCCCCGCGCCTGCGGCTGCACCGTCCGAGGCGCCCACCGATTTCGGAACGCTGGTCGATTCGATCGCACGCGCGCGCGCCGACAGCAGCGCCGGAGCTTCAGCCAGCGCGGTCGCCGTGACGCTCAGCCACGGCGATTTCGGCCGCGTTTCGTTGCAGTTCACCCCCCGCGAGGAAGGCCTGTCGGTGACCATGCGCAGCGCCGATCCCGGCTTCGCGCCGGCAGTGACAGCGGCTGCCGCAAGTTCGGGCAGCGCCGATGCCGGGAGCCGCAATGATCCGCCGCCGGACCATCCGATGCCCAACCAGAACGCTTCGCCGCAAACCGGCGGCTCTGATCAGGGTAGCGGTGAACGCGCCCGCGACAATGCGCCACGCCAGGGCGCGAATCGCCCCGCATCGGCCAATCCGGCGGCAGGCCCTGCGCGCGGCGCCGCGCCCGACACGCCGGACATTTTCGCATGACCTTTCCCCCATCGATAACAGGGACGCATGAACCGCAATGAGCGACAAACCGGAAAAAGGCGCCAAAGCGGCCAAAAAGGGCCGTGGCGGCATGATGATCAAGCTGCTCGCAGCGCTCGCGCTGCTGTCGGCCGGCGGCGGCGGCGTGTTCGCGCTCGTCGCCACCGGCGTGCTGGGCGGGGGCAAAACCGCGCTCAAGGACGACAAGACACCGAAGCTGGTCAGGAAAGGCGAAACCGACCCGTTTGCCCCGCCCGCCAAAGAGGGCGAAAGCGATGCCAAAGCCGTCGATGGCGATGGCGGCAGCGCCTATCGCACGCAGTATTTCAGCTTTTCGGATGAATTCACGTCCAATCTCAAAGGCACCGAAACGCTGGTGCAAGTGTCGATCGCCTGCTCGACACACCGCGATTACCGCGTCGTGCTGTGGTTGAAAAAGCACGAACTGGCGCTGCGTTCGGCGATGCTGGCGGTGCTTGCCGACACGGGCGAGGAAGATGTCGAAACCCCCAAAGGCAAAGAGGCCCTGCAGCGCCGGCTGGCCCAGACGATCAACAAAGTGCTGACCGAGACCGAAGGGTTCGGCGGGGTCGATGCGGTCTATTTCAAGACCTTCATCATCCAATGAAGCAGAGCCACGCCTTTGTCGCCCGGCGCGCGCTGGCCAGCCATTGCGCCGCGCTCACCCGGCCGGGCCCGGGGTCGGCCGATCTGGTCGAAGCGTTGCGCCATGCCGCGGCGCGGCTTGCGCGGTCGCTGCGCGAACCGCTGGCCCGGCTGTCGGGCGCCGATGCGGCCGACGTCGCGATCGACCCCCCGCGCGAAATGGCGTTTGCCCAGTTCGCGCCGAGCGGGCTCCATGCCTACAGCATCTACGAAACCGCGCCCGGCAAAGCGCATGTGCTGAGCGCGATCGGTGCCGAGGCGCTGCTGCGGCTGGTCGATCGCGCGTTTGGCGGCCCCGGCGAGGCCCCGCGCCCGCTGCCACGCGAACTGCCGATGTCGGCCGAACTGATGACGCAGCGCATCGAAGCAATCCTCGCCGCCGAACTGGCGCGCGCGCTGGGCAGCGCCGGTGCGGTGCGCCCGACGATCCACCCCCTGCGGCGCGACAGCGAGCTTGCCCAGTTGCAGGCCTTCGCTCCCTCGGCGCCGCTGGCGGTGCTCGACATTGCGGTAAGCGAAGGCACGCGCGCACCCTGGCAGATCCGGCTGGGTGTGCCGATCGCCGCGCTGGGCATGCTGACCGGGATCGCGCCGCCGGCAGACCCGGTTGCACGCGCGGCTGTCGCGGCCGACCCCGGTGCCGAGCCGTTCGCCGCGCTGCCGCTGCGGCTGACCGCGCTGCTGGTCGATACCCGGCTGCCGCTCCACGCCGTGTCCCGGCTCGAAGCGGGCCAGGTGCTGAGCTTGCCGATTGCCCGCCAGGTGCCGCTGCTGGCCGGCCGGCAGACCATCGGCCACGGCACGATCGGCGCGATCGATGATCGCGTCGCCATCCAGATGACCCGGCTGGTCTGATGAATACCACCCCTGCTCGCGTCAGGCATAAACGAGGCAATCGATGACATTCACCCCCCGCGGCTTCGACCTCATCAAGGATGTCGATGTGCGTCTGACCGTCGAACTCGGCCGCACCGACATCACGCTCCGCGATGTGCTGGCGCTCACCACCGACAGCGTGGTCGTGCTCGACCGCATGACCGACGAACTGCTCGACGTGATGGTCAACGGCAAGCTGATCGCGCGCGGCGAAGTCGTCACCCAGGGCGAACGGTTCGGCCTGCGCATTGTCGAACTGGTCGGGCAGGAAGCGCCCGCACCCGAAGAACCGCGCCGCCGCGCGGCCGGAAAGGACACGTGATGCTGTGGTATCTGATCAAGCTGGCGATCTTTCTGCCGCTGATCGCGGGGCTCGCCTGGGGCTCGCTGCGGCTCGCCAAACGGTTCGAGGGGCGTCTGTCGGGCGGCGAAGGCAGCGCGGGTTTGCGCATTGTCGAAACCCGCATGCTGTCGCCGACGCTGCGGCTGGCGGTGATCGCGTTCCACGATCGCGAAATTCTGGTTTCAGCCTCGAAACACGGTCTGGTGCGGCTGGCCGAAGCGCCCGCGCGCGCAACCGACGGGGATGACCGATGAGCCGGGCCTTGCGGTATCTCGCCTGCGTGGTCGCGGTGTGCGCGCTGCTCATGGCCATCCCGGCACTCGCCCAGACTTCAGCACCGCCGGCCGCGATCCCGGGCGCGCTCGACCGCGCGTTCGGCGAATTGTCGGGCGCGCAAAGCAAAGGCAGCCTCGCGCTGTCGCTGCAATTGCTGCTGATCATGGGGCTCTTGTCGATCCTGCCCAGCCTGCTGCTGATGATGACCAGCTTTACGCGCATCCTGATCGTGCTGTCGCTGTTGCGCCAGGCGCTGGGCTTGCAGCAAAGCCCGCCCAATCCGGTGCTGATCGGGCTTTCGCTGTTCCTGTCGCTGTTTGTCATGGCGCCCACGCTCGACCGGGTGAATGCCAACGCGATTGCGCCTTATTCGGCGGGCACGATCAATGCCGAACAGGCGTTTGCAGCCGGCGGCCGCGAATTCCACGCCTTCATGATGCGGCAGACGCGCGAACACGATCTGATGATGTTTGCCGACATGGCGCATGCGCCGCGCTTTGCCGGCCCGGCCGACGTGCCGTTTTCGATCCTGCTGCCCGCGTTTGTCACCAGCGAGCTGAAAACCGCGTTCCAGATCGGCTTCATGCTGTTCCTGCCGTTTCTGGTGATCGATATCGTCGTCTCGTCGGTGCTGATGTCGCTGGGCATGATGATGATGAGCCCGACGGTGGTGTCGCTGCCGTTCAAGCTGCTGCTGTTCGTGCTGGTCGATGGCTGGTCGCTGCTGATGGGCAGCCTGGCCGCCAGCTTCAACTAGGGTACTGCGATGGACGACAGTGCAACGCTGATGGCGCTCGCCGATCGCATGCTGTGGACCGCAGCGCTCGGCGCGGTGCCGGTGCTGCTCGCCAACCTGCTCGTCGGGCTGGTGGTCGGGATCATCCAGGCGGCGACCTCGGTCAACGAGCAGACGCTGACATTCGTGCCCAAGCTCGCCGCGACCACGTTGGTGCTGGTGCTGCTGGGCGGGGCGATGATGGGGCTGGCGAGCGACTTCCTGAAGGATGTCATGGCCCAGATTGCGTTAGCCGGACGATGATCGGGCTCGATTTCGGGTTTGGTCCGCTCGAGGCCGAATTCTGGCGCTTGCTGTTCGTGATGACGCGGATCGGCGCAGCGCTGTTTGCCGCACCGCTGTTCGGCAGCGCGGCGGTGGCACCGCAAGTGCGCGTGATCGTGACCGGCGCGCTTGCCGTGTTCGTGTGCTGCTGGACCACAGTCGGCGCGCCGCCGGCGCTGCTTTCGCTTGCCGGGCTGGTCGCCATGCTGGGCGAAGTCCTGATCGGGCTGGCGCTCGGCTTTGTCATGCAACTGGCGTTTGCCGCGCCGATGATCGGCGCCGAACTGATCGGTGCGAGCATGGGCCTGTCGATCGCCGCCACGATCGATCCGATGAGCGGCGGGCATTCGGCGGTGTTCGGACAATATTTCAGCGTGCTCCTGACGCTGCTGTTCTTTGCCACCGGCGCGCATCTCGACTGGATCAGCCTGCTGGTCGAAAGCTATCGCGCGTTTCCGCCCGGCACGGCGTGGATGACCCCCGACCGGCTGCACCTGATCGACCGCTTTGCCGGCGATATGCTGCTGACCGGCCTGACTATCGCGCTGCCGGTGGTCACGCTGCTGCTGGTGGTGCATGTGGTCACCGGGGTGATCGGCCGCTCGGCGCCTGCGCTCAATCTGTTTGCACTGGGCCTGCCCTCGGCGCTGCTCGCCGGGATCGCCGCGCTGATCGCCTCGGCCCCGCTGATCGGCGCGCGACTGAGCGAAGTGGCGCATCTGGCGGTGGCGCAAAGCGCCGCGCTGCTGGTGCACTGACATGGCCGAAAGCAGCGGCGAAAAGACCTTTGCTCCGACCGCCAAACGCAAGCGCGAGGCGATCGAGCGCGGCGATGTGCTGCGCAGCCGGGAATTGACGATTGCCACCGGCATGGCGGTGGGGGCGACCTGGCTTGTTCTGGCGGGGCCCTGGCTGATGCGTGGCCTGATGCGCACGATGCGGCTGGGCTTTGCGTGGGATCGCGCGCAGCTCGACCGGTTTGAGCCCGGCGCAATGCTGCGCGATGCACTGGGGGCGGTCTTGCTGCCGGTGCTGCTGCTGGGGCTTGGCGTGCTGGCGGCATCGCTGTTTGTCCAGCTCGGGCTGGGCGATGGCGCGTTTGTGGCGGGCAATCTCGCGCCCCGGCCGTCGCGGCTCAATCCCGCCAACGGCCTTGCGCGCATGTTCGGCACGCAAGGGCTGATCGAAATCGCCAAAGGCCTTGCCAAACTGGCACTGCTCGGCGTGCTGGCCTGGGTCTGGCTGCGCACGCGATTGGCGCCGCTGATCGGGCTCGGTTCGGGGCATCTGCACGCCCAGCTCGGCTTTGCGTGGAATGCGATCACCATGCTGCTGGTCTATCTGGCAGTCGGGCTCGTGCTGATCGCGCTCGCCGATTTCCCGATCCAGTGGCTGCGCCGCCAGCGCCGCTTGCGCATGAGCCATCAGGACATGCGCGACGAACACCGGCACACCGACGGCAGCCCCGAAAACAAGGCCGCGATCCGCCGCCGCCAGCGCATGATTGCCAAAGGATCGGTGCGCAAGGCGGTGCAGGAAGCGCAATTCGTGATCACCAACCCCGCGCATTTCGCGGTCGCGCTCAGCTACGACCCCGATCGCGCGCCCGCGCCGGTGGTTACCGCCAAAGGCCGCGGCGAAACCGCGCGCGCGATCCGCGAACTTGCCGCCGAATATGGCGTGGCCACGCTCGAATATCCCGCGCTTGCGCGATCGGTCTATTACACCACGCGCGAAAACCAGGTGATCCGCGAAGAGCTTTACGTTGCGGTCGCCGCCGTGCTGGCGTTCGTACTGAGCCTGCGGCGCGGCGAAAGCCCGCCCGCGCCGCGTATCGAAGTGCCGCTTGCGGTGCGCTTCGACGCCGACGGCAACCCCGAAATCGTCGCCGAGCCCGCTTCACCGTTCCCTTAACCGCCCTGCGCCCCGGTCGTTCTTTGCGGCATGACCACGATCTCTTCGACCTCATCGTCCTCGGGAACGACCAACGACAGCGCCACGAGCACCGTGCCGACGTCAACCGGCACGACTGCCAGCGCCACCTCTGCCAGCGACTCCTCTGCCAGCACATCGACCACGGCAACCGGCAGCGCGACCGAAGCGCTGCTTTCGGAACTGGGCGTCAGCGGCAATATCAACGCCACCAGTCTGGCCGACGAACTGTCGCAGGCCGAATATTCGGGCCAGGTCGATCAGCTCAACAGCCAGAACAGCACACTCACCACCCAGATTTCCGAAGCCTCGACGCTGATGAACATGACATCGTCGCTGGCCAGCTCGCTCGATTCGCTGATCACCGCCGGCCAGCTTTCATCGGCCCCGCAGATCGCCAACAGCGCGGTGGCGACCGTCAGCGCCGGCACCACGACCGGCAGCGGCACCACGACGCTCGAAGTCGATACGCTGGCGCAAGGCCAGACGATTGCCAGCCCGACGATTGCGTCCTCGACGGGCGATGTCGGATCGGGCAGCCTGACCATCACGTTCGGCACCATTGCGGGCTCTGCATTCACCGCCGGCAGCGCCAGCCCGGTGACCATTGCCGTGGCGCAAGGCTCGACGCTGTCCGACGTCGCAACCGCGATCAACGCCGCAGGCGCCGGGGTGACAGCCTATGTCGCCAACAATGCCGACGGGCAGCAACTGGTGGTGACCGGGCCGCAAGGTGCGGCCAATGCCTTCACGATCAGCGCGACGCAGGATGCAACCGACCCCGGCCTCGCGCAATTCGCGTGGAGCCCGGACACGACTGCCGATCCGGGCAGCGGGTCCACGCTGGCGGCCGCGGCCACCGATGCCAGCTATGTGCTCGACGGCGTGCAGCGCACATCGGCGTCGAATTCGATCACCGATGCAGCCCCCGGCATTTCGCTCAACCTGACCGGGACCAACCAGGGCAGCCCGACCACGATCAGCTTTACCGATCCAACCCAGGCCATCACCTCGGGGATGAACGATCTGGTTTCGGCGCTCAACGCGATCGTGACCCAGCTCAACACCGATACCGCAGCGGGTGCCGCACTCGACAACGACCCTGGCGCCCGTGCGCTCCAGCAGGCGCTGTCGGGGCTCAGTTCGACAACGGTCATGCCCGATGCCACGGCAGGGCAGCCGGCAACGCTTGGCGATCTGGGGCTGACCACCAACAAGGACGGCACATTCACGCTCGATACAAGTGTGCTCGACAAGGCGCTGCAGTCCAACCCGACCGCGGTTGCGGGCATGTTCACCACCGGCGTCAACGGGGTCTATGCGACGATCTTCAATCTGTCGCAGGCGGTCAACGACCCCACCAACGGCGATTCGCTCGCCGGCTCGGTCAAGGACATGCAGTCGCAGCAGACCAGTCTCGCCACGCAGCTGAGCACGATTTCCACCGAACAGACGGCCCTGCGCACCCAGCTGGTCAGCCAGTTTGCCGCGCTCAATTCAACGGTCACCGCCGACAAATCGACCCAGTCGTTCCTGACCCAGCAAGTCGCCCTGTGGACCAACACCACCGCGACAACCGGCGGTTAGGCGCATGCTGCTCAACCGCGACCCATCCGAAGCCTATCGCCGCGTCGATTTCGACGCGCGGGTCAAAGGTGCGGATTCGCGCCAGCTGGTCGATCTGTGCCTCGAACAGGTCGCCGGTTCGATCGGCCGCGCGATCCACGCTGCCGGCACCGGCGACAACGGCGCCAGAAGCCGCGCGCTGACCCGCGCGGTTGCAGCGCTCACCGCCCTGCAACTGGGCGTCGACCCCGATGCCCCGACCGGCGAGGCGCTGCTCCAGCTCTATCAGTCGGCGCGCACCGCCATGCTCGATAGCGTCTTGCGCTTCGACCCCGCGCGGCTCGACCAGATCCGCCAGGATTTCATCGAAATCCGCCAGGCCATGCTCGGCGCGTAAGGTGCGCTGCCGGGCGATCGCTCTTTTGTATCGCTGCGGCACGGCAAACGCCGCCTTTGTCGTGCCACCAAGGTTGCGCCAGCGCCGCGAATCGCCGACCATAGGCATGGGCCGTCGGCTCGTACGAGGAGGTTATGGCGGTCATCGGCGTGTGGAGCGTCAAAGGCGGGGTGGGCAAAACCACGCTGGCGGTTGACATGGCCTGGCGTTCGGCGGTCGTTTCGGGCCACCGCACGCTGCTGTGGGATCTCGATCCCCAGGCCGGCTGCTCGTGGCTGCTCGGCCATGATGCACCCTCGCCACCACGGATGACCTCGCTGTTCCACCGCGATGCGCGGCCGCAAGAGCTGATTGTCGAGACGCGCTGGCCCGATCTGGCGCTGCTGCCCGCCGACGAAAGCTTGCGCGGGCTGTCGATCGCGCTCGCGCGGATTGGCCATCGCCGCCGGCTGGCGCAACTGACGTCGCGGCTGACCAGCGATTATGCGCGGATCATTCTCGATTGCCCGCCGGTGCTCAACGAAATCAGCGACCAGGTGATCGGTGCGGCCGATTTGCTGATCGTGCCGCTGCCGCCTTCACCGCTCGCCTCGCGCGCGCTCGATTTCATCCGGCGCGAACTCGTGCGCAACCACCAGCGCCACCCGCCGATCCTGCCGGTGCTGTCGATGTACGACAGCCGCCGCCGGCTGCACCGCGATGTGCACCAGGGGCTCGCGGCCGGCTGGCCGGTGGTGCCGATGGCGACCGCGATCGAACAGGCCGCGGTGCGCCGCATGCCGATCGGCGCCTTTGCCAACTGGTGCGAGGCCAGCATGCGGCTGCAAAAGCTGTGGGATGCGGTCGAAGCCAAGCTGCGCCTGCGCGAAATCGCCCGGGTGTAGACAGAGACGCTTGGATTTATCGGCGCGGTCATTATGGCAGAGCCCATGTGGTATCTCTACCAGTTCCCGATCTGTCCGTTCAGCCGCAAGATCCGGCTCCTGCTGAGCGAAAAGGGGGTCGGCTACGAACTGGTGCGCGAAAACCCGTGGGAGCATCGCGAAGAGTTCCAGATGCTCAACCCGGCGTTGCGCACCCCCGTGCTGACCAACCCGGAACGGTCGCTGGTGCTGGTCGACAGCCGCGCGATCGCCGAATATTTCGAAGAGACCGTCGACAAGGCGCCGATGATCAACGGCACCGCCGCCAACCGCGCCGAAATCCGCCGGCTGGTCGCCCTGTTCGATGAAAACTTCTTTGCCGGGGTGACCGGCCCTATGCTCGACGAGCGCATGAAAAAGCGCCTGATCACGCGCCAGCCGCCCGATGCACGCGCGCTGCGCGACACTATCCGGCTGGCCAACGACTACCTCGACTATGTCGATTTCCTGATCGACAACCGCCCCTGGCTCGCGGGCGCGACGATGAGCCTTGCCGATCTCGCCGCCGCCGCGCAAATCTCGGTCGCCGATTATCTGGGCGGGATCGACTGGTCGCAGCACGAGCAGGCGCGCGGCTGGTATTCCGCGCTCAAAAGCCGCCCGAGCTTCCGCCCGCTGCTGACCGAACGCATGGACGTGATCAAGCCGCCCGAACACTACGCCGACGTCAACGCCTGACGCACCAGGCAGCACGATTGCGCGCGCCGAATCATTCCGCCCCGGCACGACGCCTGCCCCACTCAACCACCGTCATACCGGACTTGATCCGGTATCCATCGCGCCCCACACGACCACTTGCGCCCGGGGCACAATCGACCCCGGATCAAGTCCGGGTGACGACAACAATCAGGCGGTGCGGGTGCGCGCGCCGAACCGGCCGTTTTTGCGATAGGTCACCAGCCAGCGATCGAGGAACAGCCCGAGCGGGCGCGGATGGACCCCCAGCGCGCGAATCCCGGGCAACGCGTCCGACGCGACATTGCCCTGCTGCAACAGCGCAAACTGGTCGCGGCTGATCGGGGTGAGCGGCATTGCCGCGATCAGCTTGCTGACCGCATCGGGCAATTCGATCATCAGCGGCGCGCGCCCGGTGGCGCGTGCAATCCGCCGGTTGAGTTCGAGCACGCTGATCGCTTCGGGCCCGCCAAGCTCGAACGTCTGTCCGGCAAAGGCGGCCGGATCGGCCAGCACATTGCCCACTGCTTGCGCGGCATCATCGACATCGAGCGGCTGCAGCCGCGCGTGCGGGGCAAACACCGGCAGCACCGGCAGCGCGGTAAACCCGGCAAACAGGTTGAGAAACTTGTCGTCGATCCCGAACAGCACCGAAGGCCGCAAGACCACCGCCGATGGAAACGCCGCCAGCACCGCCGCCTCGCCGTCGGCTTTGGTGCGCGCATAAGCGACAGGCGATGCGGCATCGGCGCCGATCGCCGAAATATGCACGAACGCGGCAACCCCGCGCGCGCGCGCAATCGCTGCAATCTGCCCGGCGCCCGTGCCCTGCACCGCATCGAGATTGCCTGCAAACGCGCCCACCAGATTGACCACCGCATCGACCCCGGTCAACGCGACTTCGAGCGTATGCGGCCTGGTCACATCGACCGCGACCACCTGGACTTGCCCGAGATTGCCCAGCGGCTTGATCCTGAACGCCTTGTCCGGATGGCGCGAGGCAATCCGCAGCCGCGCGCCGCGCGCGAGCAGTTCCTGCGCGAGGTGGCGCCCGAAAAACCCGGTCCCGCCAACCAGCGCCACCAGCTTGCCGTCCAGATCGCGCGTTCTGCCGATGGTCATGCTCATTCCCCGAACCAGTCCCGACGATTCGCGCAAGCCCGTGCCCGCGCCGCCTCATCATGCGCGGCCAATGGCACAGCCCACCCCCCGGATTCAATGCCGAAGCGCGCGCAAATGCGATCGCCACGCCAAGTTTGGCCAGAGCGTTGTTGACAGCCCCGCCCCCACCGCTTATCGGCGCGCTCCTACCCGGCAAAAGGCCCTTTGGCCCCAAGCCCCGTGCCCAGATGGCGGAATTGGTAGACGCACCAGCTTCAGGTGCTGGCGCTCGCAAGGGCGTGGAGGTTCGAGTCCTCTTCTGGGCACCATTTGTTCTCCCGGCAACGTCCGGGAGCGTCCGCCAAGCGGCTGGATTCAGACGATTTTTCTGCAAGGATCGCTGAATTCAATCCGGGCTTGTCCAGCGATCACCCTCAGCGATTTTTGCCCTTTTCGGGTGATTTTGCGGGTCCCTGGAAAAGCCCATGCGGAGTTAAAACCGTCATGGCACTGACCCACCTGCAGATCGCAAACGCCAAACCTCGTGACCGGGCCTACAAGATGGCCGACGGCGAATCGCTTTATATCGTCGTGCTGCCGATCGGCACGAAATCGTGGCGGATGAACTATCGCTACCTCGGCAAGCACAAGACGTTGCACATCGGTTCCTGGCCGGCCGTAGGCATTGCAGAGGCGCGCGAATACCGCGCCGAAGCGCGCAAGCAAGTGGCGGCGGGGAAGGACCCAGTCAGGGAGCGCAAGGCGGCAAGGCTGGCGCGCAAAATCGATGCCAGCAACACGTTCAAGTGCGTCGCCGAAGAATGGCTCGTGAAAAACGAGAAGGAAGGCCGTTCTTCCGTCACCTTGGGCAAGATCCGCTGGCTGCTGAGCATGGCCTATCCCATGATCGGCACGCTCCCGGTGTCGCAGATCACGCCGCAAGAGGTTCTGGCCGTTCTGCGCAAGATCGAAGCATCGGGCCGCTATGAAAGCGCACGCCGGATGCGCAGCGTGCTGAGCCGCGTGTTCCGCTATGCCATCGCCACGGCGCGCGCTGACCGCGATGCCGCTGCCGATCTGCGCGGCGCTCTCATCACGCCCAAGGTCCAGCACTTTGCCGCGATCACGACACCGAAGGAGGCGGGCAGGCTGATGCGTGCAATCGATGCCTACACCGGCCACTACGTCACGGCCTTTGCCTTGCGCATCACACCGCACCTGTTCGTCCGCCCCGGCGAATTGCGCACCGCCGAATGGACCGAGTTCGATCTGGACGACGCGATCTGGTCAATCCCGGCGGCAAAGACAAAAATGCGCCGCCACCACCGCGTGCCGCTCTCCACGCAAGTCATCGACCTGATCACGATGCTCCATCCGCTGACCGGGCACAGCAGGTACCTCTTCCCGTCGGTCCGCACTCCTCGGGAATGCATGTCGGAAAACACGGTCAACGTTGCGCTGCGCCGGATGGGCTTTGGCAAGGACGAGATGACCGCGCACGGCTTTCGCGCGATGGCCGCGACGCTGCTCAACGAGATGGGCATCTGGAACCCCGACGCCATCGAGAAGCAGCTCGCCCATCTCGACACCTCGATGGTCCGGCGCGCCTATACGCGCGGCGCCTATTGGGACGAGCG
>CAITOD010000013.1 GCA_903893935.1 uncultured Sphingomonadales bacterium | reverse complement strand
GTTTGTTCTATTGAATAGAGTATGCACCAATGGCCTCGCACCCGACCCTGATCGAGCCCGCCCCCTCGTCGCTCGAGGCCGCAGTGGTCCGCCTCCGCACCTCACTGGCGCAAGGCGATCATGCGGCGGCGCTCGCCGGTGCCGAACCCCTGCTCGCTCGGTATCCTGAAAACCGCGATCTGCTGCTGATCGCCGCGACAGCGCAGCGCCACCTCAAGCGCACGGTCGAAGCACTCGCGCTGCTTGCGCGGATCGACGCGGCAAAGCCAAATTTCGCCCCCGCATTGCTCGAACGCGGTCTGTGCCATGTCGCGTTGCGCGATGCACCGCAGGCGATTGCCGCGCTGCAGGCGGCCGTCGCGATAAACCCGGCGCTGCCGATGGCCTGGCGGATGCTCGATGGCCTGCACCGCATGACCGGCGATCAGGACAAAGCGCAACTCGCCGCGCAGCATCTGGCGCATCTGGCCAGCCTGCCGCCGCCGGTGGTGACCGCAAAGGCGCTCTATTACGATGGCGAGATGGAACTTGCAGAGCGGATGATCCGCGATTTTCTGCTGACCCATGGCGATCATCCGGAGGCCATGCGGCTGCTGGCGCAGATCGGCGTGGTCAACAACGTGTTCGACGATGCCGAACTGCTCTATGCCGGGGTGCTGACGATGATCCCTGATCATCACGAAGCGCGCGCCGAATATGTGCAGACGCTGATCGCCCGGCACAAGTTTGCTGCCGCGCGCGAAGCGCTCAAACCTTTGCTGGCGCTCGATCCCGACAGCCATGCGCACCGCACGCAAGACGCGACCATCGCAGTCGGGCTGGGCGAACACATCGAGGCGATTGCGCTGTTTCGCGCGATGCTCGCCGAAATCGCCGATGGCGATCCCGCCGCCACTGTGCGGCGCGCCGATCTCTATCTCTGGCTCGGCCATGCGCTCAAGACGATCGGCCAGCTGCCCGAAGCTATTGCTGCCTATTGCGCCGCCACCGAAGTCCGGCCTGCGTTCGGCGATGCGTGGTGGAGCCTTGCCAATCTCAAGACCTATCGCTTCAGCGACGACCAGATCGCCATGATCAAGCGCGCCGAAGCCGATCCGGCAACGCATGCGGTCGATCGCGTCCATTTGTCGTTCGCGCTTGGCAAAGCGCTCGAAGATGCGCGCGACCATGCCGGATCGTGGGCGGCCTATGCGCGCGGCAACGCGGAGCGACGCGCAGAGAGCAATTATCGTCCCGAGATCTTCGAAAAGAACACGGCAGAGCAGAAACGCGTCTGCACGCGCGAATTCTTTGCCGCGCACGTGGGCTGGGGCGATCCTTCGCCCGATCCGATCCTGATTGTGGGCCTGCCGCGATCGGGTTCGACGCTCATCGAACAGATCCTCGCCTCGCACAGCCAGGTCGAAGGCACCGAAGAATTGCCCGAACTGCAGCACATCGTGCACGAATTGCAGGGGCGCGTGATGAATTTCGAAAACCCGCGCTATCCCGCGATCCTGCCCGAACTCGATGCCGATACGGTGCGACGTTATGGCGCGCAGTACATGACCGACACGCGGCCCTATCGCGCGCTGGGCCGGGCCTATTTCATCGACAAGATGCCCAACAATTTCCGTCATGTCGGGCTGGCGCACCTGGTGCTGCCCAATTGCACGATCATCGATGCGCGGCGCAATCCGATGGATTGCTGTTTTTCCAACCTCAAGCAGTTGTTCGCACAAGGGCAGGAATTCACCTATTCAATCGAGGACATCGCGCGATATTACCGCACATATCTCGAACTGATGCGCCACTGGGACAGGGTGCTGCCCGGCCGCGTGCTGCGCCTGATCAACGAAGACCTGATCGACGATCCCGAAGGCCAGATTCGCCGCCTGCTCGATCATTGCCGGCTGCCGTTCGAAGAATCGTGCCTCAATTTCCATCAGAACCGGCGCAGCGTGCGCACGCCAAGCTCGGAACAAGTGCGCCGCCCGATCAGCCGCGACGGGGTCGACCAGTGGAAACCCTATGCCCAATGGCTCGAACCGCTCGCCGAAGCGCTGGGCGATGCGCTTGAAACCTGGCGCGACTGATCGCGCGACGTTGCAACGCACCATGGTTCCGCTGCGCCACGAGTCGCGCCGCACAGCGCGACCGTGAACCCGTCAACGGCAACGCGCAGAACTGCCGCGCAAAACGATGCATTCTTGCAACACACCTTGGGGCAGTCGCGTGGGCCTGATCCGCCCCGCCCCGCCCCGCGACTGCGGCACCACTTGTCTTAATAGCCCAAGTTCATGAAATAACGCCAATAACCTGGCGATCGCGCGGCCCGACCGGCGAACCGCAGCGACCGTCGCACCAGCATTAATGTGACAAGTGCGTGACCAAAATTGACTGTGACACACTGCGTTGTCATATTTGCGGCTCATAGCCTTGACCCGGAACCGGCCCGTACGAGCGGACTGGACCGCCCGACCGGACACTGCGGTGCACTGACCGTTCCTGACTTGCGCGTTCGCACTGGCGGCATCGGCGCAGTCACGGTCAACACCCCCTGCCTCGGTGGGCACCCGAAACTTTACCCAGGGGGGTCACGATGAAATCCGATACCCGTATGCTGAAATCCGCGCTGTTTGCCGGTTGCGCGCTGTTCGCTCTCACCGGCACGGCCCGCGCCGAAGATGCACCGGCCACCCCGGCGGTCGTAACCGACGCCCCGCTGCCCGGCGAAATCGTGGTGACCGCCCAGCGCCGTAATGAATCGATCCAGAACGTCCCCTTCACGCTGCAGGCATTTACCGGCGACGCGCTCGGCAAGCTCAACGTGACCACGTTCAGCGACCTGCTCAAGTACACCCCCAACGTCACGTTCGGCAACAACGGCCCGGGCCAGGGCGCCATCTACATGCGCGGCCTGTCGGTCGGTTTTGCCGGCAACCAGTCGTCGGGCACGATTGCGCCG
>CAITOD010000012.1 GCA_903893935.1 uncultured Sphingomonadales bacterium | reverse complement strand
CTGTTTCAGTGAAACTGAAACAGGCTATGGCGCCTCAATCGCGGAACACGACCGTCCGGTTGCCATGGAGCAGGCTGCGGCCGTCGAGATGGAATTGCACCGCGCGCGCCAGCACGCGGCGTTCGATATCGCGGCCTTTGCGCACCAGATCTTCGGCCTGGTCGGCATGCGTGATGCGTTCAACATCCTGCTCGATGATCGGGCCTTCGTCGAGATCGCCGGTGACGTAATGCGCGGTCGCACCGATCAGTTTCACGCCGCGTTCGTGCGCCTGGTGGTAGGGCTTGGCGCCTTTGAATCCGGGCAGGAACGAATGGTGGATGTTGATGCAGCGCCCCGACAGCCAGGCGGCCATGTCGTCGGAGAGGATCTGCATATAGCGCGCGAGCACCACCAGTTCGGCACCGGTTGCATCGACAATCGCGCGGATCTGCGCTTCCTGCGCAGACTTGGTGTCGCGCGTGACAGGCAAATGGTGGAACGGGATTGAGCCCAGATTGACATCGCCCAGCGCCTCGCGCGGATGGTTCGACACCACGCCGACCACGTCCATCGCGATTTCACCCATTTTCAGGCGATAGAGCAAGTCGACCAGGCAGTGATCGAACTTGCTGACCAGAATCAGCACTTTCTGCAAGCGGTCGCGGCGGCGCCATTGCCAGTCCATCGCAAACTTTTCGGCAATCGCGCCGAGGTCGGCCCCCAACGCCGCTTCGTCCGCCGTGTCACCGACGGTAAACACCAGCCGCATGAAGAATTGCCGGGCCACCGCATCGTCGAATTGCGATGCTTCGGTAATATTGCCGCCATGGTTGAAAATCGTCGTCGCGACCGCGGCGACAATCCCCGGCTGGTTGTGGCACGAAAGCGTAAGCAGATATTCGGTCATCACTGGTTCCCGTACTGGAATCATAGGGCCGCGATGGCGCTGTCGAGCCATTCGCGGAAACTCGTGGCAAAGCTGCGGAACACCGCAATCTCGAAGCAATCGGCGGCGCGCCAATGCACAACCACGCCGATATGCGCAATCGCGCTGACCACCACCGCACCCGGGCCCAGCGCTGCCTGATCGACCGGCAGCCCCTTTTGCAGCACGCGCTGCGCGTCGGCGCCCGAAACGCGGATCAGCGCATAGCCGCTCGACTGGTCGATCACGGTGGCAAGGCCTTGCAGCGTTTCGCCAAGCTGTTCGGCCCAGTCGGGTGCGGCAGTTTCGCGATGCGCGAGCCACTGGCCGGGCGCTACGCTCCACAGCGCGAAGTCGCTGCCGGCGCTGGAGACCGGCCCCGGGTTGATCGCGACGCCTGGTGCTGCACCCAACGCCTCGGCGCCGACGCCGCGATGGGGCAGGATTGCGGCCAAACCGAACTGGTCGAGTGCCGCGACCGCAATCTCAGCCACGCAACCTCTCCCCTGCGGAATCGAAAAACACCGGATCACCGACCAGCGCGCGCACATCGGCGCCGCGCACCGGATCGTGCACCACCACTTCCTCGCCGTGCCGCTCTGCGCCGTGCGCCAGCAGCGCCAGCGCGATCGGGTGGCCAAGCGTGGGTGAATAACACGCCGAAGTCACGTAGCCCTCGTCGCTCGCCGCCACCGCCACCGCGCCGGGCCGCAGCAGGTGACCGCCCGCGCGGATCGCCGACGAGCGGTCGACGGGCGAGAGTCCGACCAGTCGCGGGCGTGCCGGATCGGCAAGCGCGGGGCGCGTCGCCATGATCCGGCCGATATAGTCTTTTTTGGTCGAGGCCATCCGGCCGAGCCCGAGATCGGTGGCGGTGGTCCAGCCGTTGAGTTCGTTGCCCGCCGGGTGGCCCTTTTCGATGCGCATCACGCCCAGCGCTTCGGTGCCATAGGCGGTCAGGTCAAAGGCTTTGCCCACCGCAAACAGGTGCTCGACGAGCGCCGCACCCAGCCGCGCCGGCACGCTCAGTTCGTAAGCCAGTTCACCCGAAAACGACAGCCGGTAAAGCCGCGCCGCATGCCCCTGCCAGCGCAAACCGACTGCGCCCATGTAGGGCAGCGCGGCGTTCGACATATCCACATCGGGCAGCGCCGCCGCGAGCAATTCGCGCGAACGCGGCCCGGCGATTGCATAGGTTGCCCATTGCTCGGTGACCGACACCGCCTGGACATCGAGTTCGGGCCACAGCACTTGCCGCGCGAAATCGATATGGCGCATGACCGGCGCAGCATTGGCGGTGGTGGTGGTCATGAACCAGCGATCGGGCGCGATCCGCGTGACGGTGCCATCGTCAAACACGAACCCGTCTTCGCGCAGCATCACGCCATAGCGTGCCTTGCCCACCGGCAGATTGGCAAAGCCGTTGATATAGAGCCGGTCGAGCAATGCGCCGACATCGGCGCCGGCAAGCTCGATCTTGCCCAGCGTCGAGACATCGCACAGCCCGACGCCATTGCGCGTGGCCTGGACTTCGCGATCGACCGACTGGCGCCAGGTGGTTTCGCCCGGCCGGGGAAACCATTGCGCGCGCTTCCATTGCCCGGCGTCGACGAACTGCGCGCCTTGCGCGGCCGCCCAGTCGTGGCTGGCGGTGCGGCGTTCGGGGCGGAACTGGCGCCCGCGATGATGCCCGCCAAACGCGCCGATCGCCACCGGCACCACCGGCGGACGCGCGCGAATCGTGCCGGTTTCGGCCAGCGCGCGCCCGGTCGCGGCGGCAAGCAGCGCATGGCCGTTGACTTGCGCAACCCGACCCTGATCGGTCGCCATGCCGAGCGTGGTATAGCGTTTGAGATGTTCGACGCTGGTATAGCCTTCGCGCACCGCGAGCGTGATGTCGCTCGCGGTCACATCGTGCTGGAAATCGACAAAGGCTTTGGCTTTGCACGGCCCGCTGGTCCAGACCGTGCTGACCGCATGATGCTGCTCTTCGACCAGAGGCAAAGGCGCGGGCATTGCCGCTTTGCCAAGCGCCGCAATCGCTGTCACTGCCGCCGCGCGCGCCGATGCCAAAGTGCCGGCCAGCCCGAACGCCCCCTCGGCCGCGCCCGCAGCAGAGAGCCCGTCGGGCGCATCGCCCAGCACATACGCGGCAATATCGGCACGCCACGCGGGCTTGTGGCCAAGATGCGCAGCCAGCGCCACTTGCGGGTTCCAGCCGCCGGCCACTGCGAGCAGATCGGCGGCAAAGTGGCGCGTGTGGCCGGCAGCATCGCGCGCGATCACGCTCGACAGCGGGCTGCCTTTGGCGGCCACAAGCTGCCCGCCGGACAGCACCGTAACGCCCGCTGCGCGCATCTGCTCGGCGAGATCAGCGGGCACAACGTCGCGCGTGTCGATCACCGCCAGCACCGCAACATTGGCTGCGACCAGATCCGCCGCGGTCTGCCAGCCGCTGTCGGCGGTGGTCAGCACCACCGCGCGCCGCCCCGGCGCCACGCCAAAGCGGTTGAGGTAGGTCGAAACCGCCGAGGCCAGCATGACCCCGGGCCGGTCGTTGCCGTCGAACACGATCGGGCGTTCGGTGGCACCGGTGGCAAGGATCGTGCGCTGTGCGACGATTTTCCACAGCCGCTGGCGCGGCTGACCAGGGCGGGGGGCAGGCAAATGGTCGGCGACGCGCTCGATTGCGCCATGTTCGCCCTGGTCGAACCGGCCGAACACGGTGGTGCGCATCAGCACGCGCACATTGGCAAAGCTCGCCAGTTCGCCGAGCATGGCCGCCGCCCATTGGCAGCCGCTCTTGCCGTCGAGTTCGACGCGTTCGGACAGCAGCCGGCCGCCGGGCAGGGGGCTTTCGTCGGCCAGCACCACGCGCAAGCCCGCGCGCGCCGCTTCGCGCGCCGCGATCAGCCCGGCCGGCCCGGCGCCGACCACCAGCACATCGCAGAACGCATGATCGTGCTCGTAGTGATCGGGGTCTTCGAGCCCCGACAGCGCGCCGAGCCCGGCCGCGCGGCGGATCACCGGCTCGTAGAGCATTTCCCAGGCTTTGGCGGGCCACATGAACGTCTTGTAGTAGAACCCGGCGACGAACAGCGGCGCGAACAGCTGGTTCACCGCCATCGCGTCGAACCGCAAGCTGGGCCAGCGGTTCTGGCTTTGCGCGGCGAGCCCGTCGTAAAGCTCGATCGTTGTGGCGGGCGTGTTGGGCTCGGCGCGCGCGCCTTCGCGCAAGGTGACCAGCGCATTGGGCTCTTCGCTGCCCGCGGTCAGCACGCCGCGCGGGCGGTGATACTTGAAACTGCGCCCGAACAGCCGCACGCCATTGGCGAGCAGCGCCGAGGCGAGCGTGTCGCCGGGATGGCCCGCGTAAGGCTTGCCGTCAAAGCGGAACGACAGCGTCTGTGTGCGGTCGATCAGCCCGCCAGCGGAAAGGCGATAGGGTTGCGCGGTCATGCGCCGCGCTCCGCATGCGCCAGTTCTGCATGCGCAATCGCGTGGTTCAGCGTGTCGCGCCGGACGCGCAGCCAATTGCGGCAGCCTTGCGCATGGTACCACAGTTCTTCGAACACGCCCGCCGGGTTGTCGCGCAGATAGAGATAGTCGAACATTGCGTCGGCCTCGTCACCGGCGGGACGCACGGGTGCGGCATCGCCGCGCGAGACGAATTCGCGGGAATCGCGGGCACCGCAGAACGGGCAGGGGATGCGCATCTCCGTTGCTCCTCAGTGCAGGTTGGCCTGGGCGCCGACGCCCTTTTCATCGATCACATGCCCGGTGCGGAACCGGTCGAGCCGATAGGCGGTAGCAGTTTCGTGCGGCCGGTCGGTCGCCAGCAGATGCGCAAAGCACCAGCCCGAAGCAGGCGTGGCCTTGAACCCGCCATAACACCAGCCGGCGTT
>CAITOD010000011.1 GCA_903893935.1 uncultured Sphingomonadales bacterium | reverse complement strand
TTCTTGCTGCCTACGCCATTCTACTATGGTCCCAAGCGAGTCGGTCGCTCCCCAGGTTTTGTGCAGTCGACCACGACAATCGAATACATCAGCTTCTATGTGTGCGGTTAACAATCGGTCGAAAGCGGCTCCTGATCTGGCCGCCTTTTGCGGAGCAATTCAAGAAAATAGTTTGGCGTCAGCCACGATCGCTCCACTGTTTGATGAGGGTTGATCATTCTACTTTTCTGCGAGATCGAGCCAGACGGCGTTTTGCGCGCTTAACTTCATCAGCATGGCTTTAAGTGCCGCACGGTCACCAAAAGGTGCTTGTGGCACGCGTCGTTTGTCACCGATTTTACAGCCAAGCACGCTTTCAAAGAACGCGTCGGCGTCAACCACCGGGGTGGACCGCCTTTCCACATCCGACGCGCGCATGACACCGATGCCGTTCCATCGGTAGAGCCAGACCACTGAGCCCTTGGCGCTAATGTGGCGCATGCGTCGGCATTGCTCTTGGAGATCGCTCCAATGAAGCCTGTCCTCACGCTTGGCTTGGACGAGAATGCCTTTGCTGGTCTGATGGCCGAACCGGTCTGTGATCGAAAGCGCGATATAGAGGTCGGTCCCGGTCGGCTTTTCGAGACTGCCCGGACCATGCGAAGGCATAGTTTCGGAAATGACGCGAACGCGAAAGCCGTGGAGGTCGCGGCCATCGAAGCTGTCTTCGAGTCGCTGGCCGATGCGCGAGGTGATGTCAGGCTCTTCAACCAGTCCGGTCATACGGTCCTTGACGAGCGTGTCGAGCGAACCGGATATCGATTTGGCTATCTGTCTCCGCGTCCATGCATCGTCGATCATGAGCAAGAAGCCTCCTTGTCTTGCGTTATAGATGCCTGTTCTGTACGAAGAAACCGCAGATGACTTTGTCCCAACAACTTCTCGGCATTCTCGCTTATGGTTCGCTCATCGATGAACCTGGAGACGAGCTCGCCGGCCACATCACAAGAATTGTTCGGAACATAACGTCGCCGGTAGCGGTGGAGTTTGCGCGCAAGAGTTTGAGCCGCGGCAACGGTCCGACGCTCGTACCTTACGCCGATGGCGCGTACGTGAAGTCAGCCATACTCCTACTAGACTGCTCCATACGCGAGGCGACCGATATGCTGTGGCGCCGAGAAACGCGAACGCTCGATACCGGGCGCGGTTATCCGGGAGCGCGCGTGGACCAGCCCAACGCCGTGCGGATCGCGATATTTTCAAACACGCTTGGCTGCGAAACGCTACTATATACAAGCATTGCCGCCAATATCGAACCGCTTGACCCCAATCATCTCGCGGCTCTGGCAATTGCGAGCGTCGGCAAAGCGAAGCTTGGCCTTGATGGCATTTCCTATCTGATCACGGCCCGGGCCAATGGCATTGTAACAAAACTATCGCAGGATTACGAAGCGGCCATTCTGCAGCAGACTGGCACCGCCAGCCTTGAGCAAGCACGCGAAAAGCTGGGCGGACGCAGCCTTGACTAGCGCCACCACGCTGGCTGAAAGACGGCAATCAGTATCGCCGTAAGCGTCGGCTGAACGACGACTACGGGGTTCCTTACCGACCTTCCGCGTCGGCGCATTGCAGTGGAGCACATCAACCGCACCATAAGCTGTTGCATGGTTCAACGCTGTCATTTGAAGAAATTGCAATCTCCCTCAGTCAGGGTCGATACAACCAGAGCCCGGTCGAGAAACAAATTGCGGCATTCACAGCTGGTTTCGGGAACGAGAAGGCAGCTGTGGCATGCGGCGCCATGGACAGCGCGATCGTCGCGGTAATTTTCCGGGCTGTTTTCCGAGCAGATCGGATCGCTGGAACAGATGACCAGCTTATCCAGTGCCCTGAGCAAGATTTCCGACAGTCGGGGAACGGTTGCCAGCAAGCCGCCAAGCGTTCCCTGTGTGCCAGCAGTCGCGGTGTACAGCATCAAGCCGTAGTGGTTCACGCCGCCTTCGCCTGGCAGGGCGTAGATCCTCTCCTTTAGCGACGTGGTGGGATAGCCGCATTCCAAGGCCAATTCCGTCATCAGCGCATGGCTGAACGCGTGCAGGAGGTAGTAGGTTGCGCCAGGAAACTCAGGCCGCTTCGGGCGGTCTTTGAACCGATTGTCGACCCACCGGTCAAAGCCCTTGCTGAGTGTCGCCGTTCTGGTTTGCACTCCGGCAGTGGCAAGCCATCTCGTGACGCTATCATTGTCAAACGTCAGGAAAATGCCTTCGCCGAACTGCTCGATTGCCGGAAGCCATGTGAGCTCGGACGCGATTGCAGCGCCGTCGACGGCAATCGTGATTTCCTCAATATCGCCGTCGATCGCAGTCGGTGCCGCTTCAAACCGGGTGAACCCGTACAAGCACGATACTTCCCTCAGCCGGTGGACCTTCACCACCGATGCGATGCCGCTGAGGCGGCTGTGACCGCCGCCCCATTCGTTGCGTTCAAGGGTCTCGGCATGCAGTTTGGATTCTGGTCGATTCTCGCCAATCAGCGCCCGTCCTGATGCAAGTATCTCAAATTCCGCGTATTTCGGCTTCTTGTCGAGGCTTTGCACGATCACCTTTTCATGTCGTTCGATCGCGGCAAACAGGTCTTCATCGGAAATGCCTTTGAAAGCATCGGCGATGACCTCATCAAACAAGCGAAGCGCGGGCAACATCGAAACATTCGCGGCCTTGCGCAGCTGATCCCAATGTTCCTGCACCTTGCGTGTCAGCTCATCTTCGCCTGACGGCAGCGAGATCACGGTCAAAACCATAGGAAAATAGGCGTTCGTCGCACTTCGGGTCAGAAAGCGCAGGGTTTCGGAACAGCCACCCTCGGCATCGGTTTCAAGCCACGGCTGGCGCCCCTTGCACCGTCCAAATCGGCCAGCAATTTGGGCATCCTGCAACGACAGTTCCCGCTCGCAACCACACACGATGCGAATGTTACGAGGGTCACCCGTGGTGCCGCGCTCTTCAAGCCAAAGGGGCTCTGCACATTTGGCGCCGCCGTGGATGTGCCATGGCCAGTCGATGTCCTGAATATGCCCCTTCTTGCAGGCAGCAACGAACCGGATCGGGGTGACGTCGACCTTTTTGCCACTATCAGAGACGAACTTGCTCCGGCCATTCGCGGGATCAAGGTGGTCCCAATGGACGAGCCGGCGGCGGCGGCCGCCCGGGATCTGTTCGTCTTCGTTGACGATGAACCAGCAGGGGAAAATCGTCGCCGCAATGCCGGGAGGCTCCCGGCCAGGAAGCTTCGGATCGACCGGTGGCGAGCGCAGAGTCAATCGCACACCTTGTTTCAATGGGCCGTTTTCCTCGCTCAGGCGCTCTTCGAGCAATTGAACGGCACGAGGCTCATTGATGGTATGCCAACTGCCCTTGGTCGTCATGTCCCAACGGTCCAGTCCGCCGATGATGACCGATCGCGACGGCAAATCGACCATGGCCCCTGGACCATAAGTCGTGATCACCTGCGAAAGCCGAAGCTCCGCCTTGGCGGAAGATTCGCTCATCAGCCCAAATCCTTTGCATTGCCGATAAGTTGGCCCTTGGGCCCGCGCGTTTTGAGACGAACGGCAGGTTCGACATCGCGCATGCTCCATCCCGCGATGAACGAATGATACCGTTGATCGAGCTCTGCCAATTCCTTGGCGAGTGGCGCGTGCAGCAATCCGCCAGCATCACGCTTATCGTAGGCAAACCCGCCGCCAGCGACGGTCTGCTGGTCGACCAGCTCTTCCCAGGTCGAAAACAAATTGCCGATTTGGCTACGCAGCGCTTCCGGACCGCCCACCACCGCCTGCCGCGAACGCTTGCAGAGGTATTCTGCAATTTCATGCTGCAATTGGCCGTCAGCAGCGATGTCCCGCGCGGCAGCAGATGGGGTCAGATGCGGCCGCAGATGCCTGGCCAGCGCCACGACGATCGCTGCAAGCGCGCGATCAAGCGCCCGTGCAGACCAGGGCGTCACGCTGGTTGCTTCGACCGCCCGATAAAAACTGGCGTGGAAATGAGCGAACTGTTCAAAATGCATCCGGTCGCGCGGCTTGTGGAGGTTGAGCACAGCCAGCACCAGGCCGGGTCGTCGGGGGTCACGTCCCACGCGACTGGTTGCCTGAATATATTCCGCAGCCGTTTTCGGCTGCCCCTGAACCAGCATCAGGCCAAGGCGAAGAATATCGAGGCCGACCGAGATCATGTTAGTGGCCAGCGCCACATCGACATGACTCTGCGAACCGGCAAACACCTGTTCCAGACGCTTCTTCGCCTCGGCCACTTCGTCGGTCGAGACGCGCGAGGTCAGTTCCAACGGCTCACCGATCGATCGATTGGTGAATGGCTGCGCATCGGGTTCAATCCGGCGGCGCTGATCGCCATAGTTTGATAGACCGGCCCTCACTTCGTCTTCAACGATCCGTCGCGCACCCCCCAATTCGCGCAAGGCGTTGAAATAGCAGAGTGCGGACATGTAGGGGTCTGCGGCTTCGGTATTGTCGATTGCAAGCGCAGCCGAGGCCGAAAGTACCGACATCAGAGTGCGCAGAAAGACCAGCTTTGGCCCACGCCCGCCCGCCGCAATCCCGGCATACCAGCGCGCGGGACTTTGCGCTTCCGAGACTGTCACGGCGAAAAAGCTATTTGTGCGCGACAGTCCCGGCGGAGGGAAAATCTCCGTCCGCAATCGGTCGAACAACGCCTCAATCTGAGCCTGCGCGCGCCGAACCGTCGCTGTCGAAGCCACAATCTTGGGCCGAACAAGCTGCCCGCCCTGCTCACGAGAGCAGAGACGGTCGATAGCCGCCTCATACAGCCCGGCAACGGTCCCTAGCGGCCCCGAAATCAAATGGAGTTCGTCCTGAATGATCAGGTCTGGCGGATCGAGCGCAAAGCCGCTGTCGAGTGGCCTGCCCTTGTGTGGTTCGGAAGCGCCATAGAAGCCGGCGGCGTCATGACGATCGACATGGCCAAAGAATGCGCCAGCTTCGCCCTTCCAGGGCAGCGAGGCAAACTTGTCGACTGTGGCGACAATGAACGCGGGCAGCCGGCGGTAAATCGCCTCATCCACGATCACGATCGGCAACGGCCGATCCCCGGTGAACGCGCAAGCCACGTTCGAGCAGCGCAGTTCCAGATTTTGCGGAAAATCGCTGTTGGGGACGCAATGAAAGCTCTCGGGCGAAAACTCTGTCGCACACCATGGGCATTGCTTGATCGGCGCGGGCGCTCGTTTGTCGCGGCCAGTCTTGTAGGCGCGAACCCGCTTCACCGCGGTGCCATCACCAGTGTTGCCCTTGCCGCCCAGAACATTGGGCGAGGCATCCGAACCGACCCAAAGCCCGATTTCGATCGGCCAATCGCCAAGCAGGCGTCGGCCATTCTCGACATATTCGGGGTCCGTCCGCAACAGTTCCAGCGCACAGATCAACCCCGCCGCACGGCCCAACTGGTCCAGCGTCAAAAGTCGCAGGGTATAGCGCATGATCACGCTGACCCCGGCGCCCAATAGGCCAGGCCCGGTCATCCGCCGCAGCGCGATGGTAAATGCCGCGAGGCCAGGATAGGCCTCGGTCTTACCGCC
>CAITOD010000010.1 GCA_903893935.1 uncultured Sphingomonadales bacterium | reverse complement strand
TCCGGAGAGCCCCCACCCCCTGCCCCTCCCCTGAAGAGGAGGGGGGACGTTATGCGAGCAAGTCTTCGAAAAAAGCGCCGAACGGACGCGTCGGATGGCGGATCTGGATTTCCAGAATCCACAGCCCCGCGCCGGGCACCGCGTCAAACGTGCCAAGCTGGCCGCCCGGCGGCAGCGCGCGATGCGGATAGTCGCTCACGCGATGGCCCTTGATATCGAGATTGAGCAGCCAGCCCATGGCTTCGGCTTCGCGCGCAGCCGCTTCGTAAAGCGCGATGCCGCCCACTTCGCCGTGCTGCCAGATCGTGCGCACGCGCTCGAACAGCGTGCTCGCCGCCTCGGCGCAAGCGGCCATTTCGGGGTCGCTGCCGGTCACGAAGGTTGCGCCGGCGTCGCCTTCGTGGCCATCGAGCACGGGGCCCATGTCGATGAAGAAAATGTCGTCTTCGCCCAGCACCGCGCTGCCATCGGTCGGCTCGCTGAACACTTTGAGCGTGTCGGCGCCAAAGCGGATCAGGAGCGGATGCCAGGCCTGGGTCAGGCCGTGATCGCGCAAGACTTCGTTGCCGAGCGCGATCGCCTCGCGCTCGCACATGCCGGGGCTGAACGCGGCGGCCATCGCATGGAGCGCGCGCCACGATTGCGCCTGCGCCTTGCGCATCGCCTCGATCGTATAGGCCGGGCCGGTGACTTCGCGCGGGTGGGGGGATTGGTCGGCGTTCATGAAGCCAGACCTAGCCCGCGCATGGCATTCGGGCAACCGCTCCGGCTTGCCGCCGCCTTGCAAAAATGCCATCCGGGGCGGGCACAACTTCTCCCGGTCGAGGATCGCCGCAATGACATTTTCTGCACATGCCAAACAGTTCTATATCGATGGTGCCTGGGTCGATCCGGTCGTGCCGGCCACGCTCGATGTGATCAATCCGGCGACCGAAGCGCCGTTCCTGACGATCGCCACCGGCACCAGTGCCGATGTCGATCGCGCGGTGGCAGCGGCGCGTGCGGCGTTCGCAACCTGGTCCTTGACCAGCCGCGACGAACGGCTGGCGCTGCTGCGCCGGGTGCTCGACGAATACAACCGCCGATTTGAAGACATTGCACAGGCGGTGTCCGCCGAAATGGGCGCGCCGATCGAATTCGCGCGCGAAGCACAGGCCTGGGCCGGGCGCGCGCATATGGAAGCCGCGATCAAGGCGCTTGAAGACTTTACCTTTGAAGAAGCGCGCGGCGCCACGCGCGTGATTCTCGAACCGATCGGCGTGGCCGCGCTGATCACGCCGTGGAACTGGCCGCTCAACCAGATCGTCTGCAAAGTCGCCCCCGCGCTTGCCGCCGGCTGCACGGTAGTGCTCAAGCCTTCGGAAATCGCCCCGGTCAGCGGGTTGATCTTTGCCGAAATCATGCATGCGGCGGGCACGCCCGCGGGTGTGTTCAACATGATCAACGGCAATGGCCCCGATGTCGGCCAGGTCATGGCCGAACACCCCGGCGTCGACATGGTGTCGTTCACCGGTTCGACGCGTGCGGGCATTCTGGTCGCCAAAGCCGCGGCCACCACGGTCAAGCGCGTAGCGCAGGAACTGGGCGGCAAATCGGCCAATATCATTCTGCCCGATGCCGATTTCGCCGCCGCGGTCGATGCCGGCGTGCGCGGCTGTTTCGGCAATTCGGGCCAATCGTGCGATGCGCCGACGCGCATGCTGGTGCCCGCCGACCGCCATGCCGAAGCGCTGGAAATCGCGCGTGCCACCGTTGCCACGCTGGTGGTGGGTGATCCGCACGATCCCGCAACCACGCACGGCCCGGTCGTCAGCGATGTGCAATGGGGCAAGATCCAGCGCCTGATCCAGACCGCGATCGACGAAGG
>CAITOD010000009.1 GCA_903893935.1 uncultured Sphingomonadales bacterium | reverse complement strand
CGCGATCACTTCGATCGGCTGGCTTTGCGGCAGTTCGGAAATAGACAGGACCACGCAGGCGGGTGCGCGGAACCGCAGCGCAGCCGACAGCGTGCGCCGCGCGCGCGGCTGCACGATCAGCGCGGGCGGGATCGCGCCGGCGCCGCGCTCGCCGATGATCGCGGCGACCCGTTCGCCCAGCCCGCGCGCAAGATCGGGCTCGATCACCGGCAGGCCGGTTACCGGGTCCTGCATGCCCTGCACGATCATCGCTTCGAGCCCGGCTTCGAGCGTGATCACCGGCAGCCGGTCGTGCGGGCTGCACACCCGCCCGACGATCATCGGGCCCAGTTCGGCGCGCACGATATCGATCAGCCGCTCATGATCGGTGGTCTGCTGGACCGCCTGGCCGAGTGCTGCGAGAATCGGCAACGGATGGGCAATGCCGATCCCGTCTTCGAGCAGCGCGCGCAACAGGCGGGTAATCGCGCCCAGCGACAGCGGATTGGGATGGATCGTTTCGACCAGCCCTGCCGCGCGCTGGCGCACGCCTTCGAGAATCGCGCGCACCTCGTCGGGGCCGAGCAAGGCTTGCGGGCGTTCGCCCAGCACCTGGTTGAGATGCGTGGCGATGACTGTGCCCGCATCGACCGTCAGAAACCCTTCGGCAATCGCCGCGTCGCGGCTGGCGGGGTCGATCCACAAGGCGGGGCAGCCAAAGCTGGGATCGGTGGTTGCTTCGCCTTTCAGCCCGCTCGTCATGCGCGCTTCGCCGGCGTTGATCGCAAGGATTCGGTCGGGGCGCACGGTCGCGCCGGCGATTTTCACCCCGCCCAGCAGTATGCGGTATTCGCCGGCGGGCAATTCGAGGCTGTCGCGCACGCGGAATTGCGGCACGATAAAGCCGCAAGCCTGGCTCAATTGCTTGCGCACCCCGGTGATCCGCGCGACCAGCGGCGCGCCGCGTTTGGTATCGACCAGATGGACCAGGCCATAGCCGAGCTCGATCGTGACCAGCGTATGGTCGGACACATCGTCGAGCACGATTCGCGACGGGTCGGGCGGCGCGGCCGGCGGTTCGGCGCTGGCGAGCCTTGCGCGGGCGGCGCGCTGCTTCAGGTTCCACCAGATCCACCCGGCAATCGCCGCGGCGGGCAGGAACACCATTTGCGGCATCGCCGGGATCATCCCGATCGCGCCCAGAATGACCATGACCGGCAACCACGTCGAAGGATTGGCGAATTGCCCGCCGATCTGCCCGGCGAGGTCGCGGCTGTCGGCAACGCGGGTGACGATGACCGCGGCGGCAATCGACAGCAACAGCGAGGGGACTTGCGCGACCAGCGCGTCGCCCACTGCCAGAGTCACATATTTCTGCGCCGCATCGGCCGCGGTCAGCCCGTGGCTGAGCATGCCGAGGCAGAACCCCGCGACGATATTGACCCCGAGGATCAGCACGGCGGCAATCGCATCGCCTTTGACGAACTTGCTCGCGCCATCCATCGAGCCGTAGAAATCGGCTTCGGTAGCGATTTCGCGGCGGCGCGCCTTGGCTTCGGCGGCGTTGACCAGCCCGGCAGCCAGATCGGCGTCGATTGCCATCTGTTTGCCGGGCAAAGCATCGAGCGTGAACCGCGCCGAGACTTCGGACACGCGGCCGGCGCCTTTGGTCACGACCACCATGTTGATGATCATCAGGATCATGAACACGAACAGCCCGACCGCGAAATTGCCGCCGATCAGAAACGCGCCAAAGCTCTCGATCACCCGCCCCGCCGCCGCCCCGCCGGTGTGGCCGTGGACCAGCACGACGCGGGTCGATGCGACATTGAGCGCGAGACGCAGCAGCGTGGCGAACAGCAGCACCGAGGGAAATGACGAGAAATCGAGCGGTTTCTGCGCATTCATCGCCGCCATCAGCACCGCCACCGACAGCGCGATGTTGAACACGAAAAACACATCGAGCATCACCGCCGGGATCGGCACGACCATCAGCGCGATCAGCGTGAGGATCCCCGCCGGCAGCGCCAGCGCGCCAAGATCGGCAAACCGTTTGAACATCGCCCTAGAACCCCAGCGCGCGAATGCGGCCATAAGCCGCGCGCACTTGCGCGGGCATCGCGGTATCGCCGCCATCGCCCTGCCCGAACGCCGAACGGAGCGTATCGGCCATCGACGCGTCGCCGCGCGCCGGCGCGGCATCGGCAGCGGCCGCGGCGAATTCGCGCGCCAGCGGCCCGCCGCTCGGCACAGGTGCGGCGACCAAGGCCGGATCTGCCGGCAGCGGCACCGGATTGCCGCTTGCGGTTGCCGCCTCGAGCCGCGTGCGCAAGAGGTCCATCACTTGCCCCACGCTGCGTGCATCGGACCCGGCAAAGAAGATCGCGCGATTGGCCGCCGCCGCTTTGGGCAGCAGCGCAGCAGCGCTTTGCGACGGGTCGCTCGCCAGCGCGTCGAGGAATTTGCCCGCCGCGTCGGGCCCGAGGAAATGCGCAAGATAGAGCTCGGCATTGTCGGGATCGCGGCCAAGCATGGTGGACAGCAGCGCGCGGTTGTCGTTGGCGAGATTGCCCGCCATCAGCGCTGCCGCCGCCGGGTCCTGGCGCAAGGCGAGCAATTGCGCGCGCATGGCCGGATCGTGCGCGTCGGCGCCATCAAGCCCCAGTTGCGCGCCGTGGCGCGCGATCGTGCCAAGCCAGGTCGATCCGGTAAACTGGTAAAGCCCGCGCGCGCTCGAGGTGCGCGCGCGGGCTTGCGGATCGAGCCCGGATTCGAGCCGGGCCTGCGCCAGCAGATAGGAGAAATCGACCCCGGTGGCGGCAGCGGCACGTGCAATCGCAGCCTGCACCGTGCCGGGTGCTGCGCCCGGCGCAGGCGCGGGCAGAGTCGGGATATCGGGTAAACTCACTGAACACCCTTTCCGGATCGCGACGCGCGCCGATCCAGTCAGGGTTCAGCAAGAGGCGTGCCAAGTGCGCGCCATCACCGCAACCGTCGCACGCGCGCGGCATCGCGATGCGCGCGGTAAAGCGCCGGCTGGCCGGTGAGGGCATCGAGCCGCGCCGCGACATTGGCGGCGATCAGATTGCGCACGCGCCGGTTGGTCTCGTTGAGCCGGCGCGCCGCATCGAGCAACCCGCGACATTGTGCGTCGACCGCTTCGGCCGTGGTGTCTTCGAGCCGGTCGCACAGCACGGTCTTGCGCACCGCGCAGCCGACAATGCCATCGATATCGAGCCCGGCGAGCGCCCGGCGTTCGGATTCGAGCACGCCCAGCATCTGCTGCAGCAGCTCGCGCAGCTCGAACGGATGCATGACGCCCGTCGGGGCACCGGCGGAGCCTGCCGCAAGCGGCGCGTCGAGAGGAGCCGTCACGAGGTTTTGCGCAGCATGACGCCGGCGGCGATCATCGCATCGCTGATTTTGGTCGGGATCACCGGGTACGTTCCGTCTTGCACCGCCTGGCGAATCTGCGCGACGCGGTCCTGATCGACCGGGGCCGTGCCCGCGCTGACATTCAGGCTGGTGGCCACTTCGGGGGTTTGGCTGGTTGCTGTTGAGTCTGCGGCACCCGCCGCAGCCGGGGCGCCGACCGGGCTTGCCGGGGCGATCTGAATCGCGCCAACCGGGCGCGATGCTCCGATTTCAAAGGACGACATGGCACGCTCCTGACGAATGCATCACTGCCAAGGACGGTGCGATACGCGCCCGATTAAGCGCGCCGGAAAAAATTTGCCGGGGCCGGCGTCATTCGACCGGCACTTCGACCACGCCGGGCCGCACGACCATTGCCTGCACCGGATCGGCTTTGGCTTGCGTGCGCACTCTGATCCACGCGCCGACCGCGCCCGGTTCGAGCGCTTCGGCCGGTTGCGAGACCGAAAATCCCTCGCCGGTGACCGCCACGGTCACCGCCTGCCCGCGCTCGATCACCGCTGCGGCAGCGCTTTGCCGGGTGCCGGCGGGCATGGTGGCGACATAGATGTGCCAGCCGGCGGGGCATTCGACCAGCACGCTGGCATGCGCGTCGCCGCGCCACGACAGCGCCAGCGGGTCCGGGCAAGCCACGAGCCGCAAGCGCCGGTCGACTTCGCGCGCTGCACCGCCCGGCGCACCGATCGGCACGCCGGTAAAGGCGGCGACTTCGCGGTCGATCGCGGCGGGGTCTTCAAAGGCTTGCGCCCGCGCCGGTTGCAGCGGTGCCAGCAAAAGAACGGCGAGCGCGATCGGGCGGAGCGATAAAACAGGTTGGGTCATGCCCCGTGATCAGCAATTTGCGTGCCAGTCGCACGATCGGCATCATAACCAAGCACCGCACCGATCCCCGCCGGCTCGCCGGGCTCGATCACCACGCGCGCGGTGCCGCCGTTTGCGCCCGCCTCGTGGTTGAGCCGCGCAGCTGCCGCCAGCGCTTCTGCCTGCCCGCCGGGGGCATAGTGCACGGTGATCGTCAGTTGCAGCCGCGGATCGCGCGCCGCTTCGTTGAGCCATTGCGTCAGCGAGGGGCCCCCGGCGAGCGGGCGCCACACTCCGACCGGAACCGCGCGGGGCGCGGGACGGATCGCGGGCGCGCGCACCACGGGCGTGCTGCTATCGAGCGGCCCGTCGGGGGCATCGGCCAGCGCAGCGGCGGTAACCATGAACAGGATCAGCGACAGATCGGCGAGAAGGGTCTGCCAGCCGAGATTGACCGGGCGCGCGATCATGCGGCCGCCGCGCTCCCGCGGCGAACGCGCGGCGTGGACGCGGCGAACTGCGCGGCAACCCAGTCGATCAGGTCCTGCCGCGCGGCTTCTTCGCGCTCGGCGCGGCGTTCGATTGCGCGGGCCAGCGGTGCGAGCAGCATATTGGCAAGCAGCAGGCCATAGAGCGTCGCCAGCACCGCCATCGAAATCGCGTTCATGAATTGCGCGCGCGCAATCCCCCGCTCCGACAGCTCTGCCAGCGACACCAGCGTGCCGGCCAGCCCGAACACCGGCGCCAGGTCTGCCGCCTGCGCCAGCGTGACGGCGGCGCGTTGCGCGCGGGCAAGGCGTTGTTTGCGGTCGGCACCGTGGCGGGTCATCAGCAGGCCCGCCGAATGCCCTTCGATCATCGCGCGGATCGCGGCATCGAGCGCGGCGTCGCCGGTTGGCCGGGCATGCGCGCGATAGACCCCGTCCTGGCGCATTTCGCGCGCCAGCGGCGCGAGATCGCGGCGCAGGCCGGCGGTATCGAGCGGGCGGCGAAACAAGTCGCGGCAGGCGCGTGCGGTGTGGCGGCAATCGGCGCGCCCGGCGCGCAGGGCGGTTGCGACCAGCGTGCCGCCGACCACGATCGCGGCGGGCACGGGATCGAACAAATGGACAAGCTCCATGCGCGCGCGGGTCCTGTCAGGCGGAGGGAACGGGTTGCGGGCGAACAGCGCCGCCTCGCCCAGAACGGCGGGCTGGCCGGGCATTTAACGCGCAGCGCCCGGATTTTGCCGCTTGCCCGGCAAGCCGGCAGGGCCTTGCCGCACCGGACGCCGCGCGCATGGCGATTTGGCGCCTTTGCGGCAGTTGGCACGCACTTTGCTGTTCATCGAACGAACCAGCTTGGATCAGGAGCAGCGAGGCAATCATGGGCAGCAGCCTGTTCGGCATTCACGGCATGGCGCTCGAACTGCGCGCGGCGCGGTTGGGGGTGCTTTCGTCGAACATCGCCAATGCGGCGACGCCCGGCTACAAAGCGCGCGACATCGATTTCGCCAGCGCGCTCAAAGCGATGACGCAGGGCGCGAGCAGCACGGCGGCAGCCAGCGCGGCCAGCCGCTACCGCGTGCCGGTGATGCCCAGCCTCGATGGCAACACCGTCGAAATGGCGACCGAGCAGACCGCGTTCGCCGAAAACGCGGTCGGTTACGAAGCGACGCTCAATCTGATCCAGGACCGGGTGCAGACCGTGACCCGTGCGTTGAAAGGCGAATAGCGCATGTCGGCGAACCAGTCCGCGCGTCCCATGACGCTGTTCGATGCCGCCGCGCGCGCAATGTCGGCGCAACTCGTGCGCATGAACGCCGCGACT
>CAITOD010000008.1 GCA_903893935.1 uncultured Sphingomonadales bacterium | reverse complement strand
GTGCGGCGCGTGCCAGCCCTGCAATCACCACGAGCCGGCCTATTGCAACCACTTCATGCCGCTCAACATGCTGGCCATGCGCGCCGATGGCTCGACCCGCGTGACCCGCGCCGGACAGCCGCTGGCCGACAACTTCTTCGGCCAGTCCTCGTTTGCGTCGATGGCCGTGGCAAACCGGCGCAATGTGCTCAAGCTCGACGACGATGCCAACCTTGCGGTGCTGGCGCCGCTGGGCTGCGGCATCCAGACCGGCGTAGGCGGCGTGCTGCGCTCGCTCGGCGCCACCAAGGGCGAGACGTTGGTGGTGATCGGTGCTGGTGCGGTGGGACTGTCCGCGCTGCTGGGCGGCCTGATCGCCGGGTGTTCGACGATCATCGTGGTCGAGCCGCAAGAAGGCCGCCGCGACCTTGCCCTGGAACTGGGCGCTACTCATGTGCTCGACGGCCAGGGCGATGTCGCTGGCGGCGTTCGCGCGATCCTGCCCGCAGGCGCCGACATGGTCATCGATACCAGCGGGTTCATGCCGGTGGTGCAGCAAAGCGTGTCGATGATCGCCAATCGCGGTCGCATCGGCCTGCTGGGCGTGCCCGGTTCGCTGGATGCGGTGCTGAGCGTGCCTGTCGTCCAGATACTGACGCAAGGCGGCACGGTGCGCGGCATTGTCGAGGGCGATTCCGATCCGGCGGTGTTCCTTCCCGAACTGATCGGCTACCACAAGGCCGGGCGCCTGCCGATTGAGCGCTTTTCAAAAACCTATCGCTTTGACGCCATCAACCAGGCAATCGACGATGCGCACCATGGCAAAGCGATCAAGGCCGTGCTGCTGTTCGACTGATCGCCACGCGCGAGCATTTTAGTAAACGCATTTCCTATTTGGGGATCAAGGATGTGGCTCTATCCCGAAGTACGCACGCTGGGCGATAGTGTCGCGTATCACGCGCGGCAAACGCCCGACCTGCGCGCCTTGGTCGAGGGCGCCCGCACGATCGGGTTTGGCGAATTCGACGCGCTGGCCAACCGGATTGCCCATGGCCTGATCGCACAGGGTATCGCACCGGGCGACCGGGTCGGCTTTGTCGGGTACAACAGCGCCGATTTCTATACCGCGCTGGTCGGCACGGTGCGGACCCGCGCCGCATTTGTCCCGTTCAACTGGCGGCTGGCCGTGCCTGAACTGGCCCGGTTGATCGCCGACAGCGAGGCGCGGCTGGTGTTTGTCGAACACGCGCTTGCGGCTTTTTGGGACGCGGCGCTGGCCCAATCGGGTGCGACCATGACGACGGTCTGGTTCGATGCCGACGACACGCTCGAGGCGCGCTATGCAGACCAGCCCGCATCCGCCACGTCGATCACGGTCAGCGAAGACGACATCGCGATCCAGCTCTATACCTCGGGAACGACCGGCCTGCCTAAGGGGGTGATGCTCAGCCATGGCGGTTTCAACCGCATGCGGCTGTGCGAACATTTGGAACCGGCCTATGCTTGGCAAGCGGGCGACCTGTTCATCAACCCGTTGCCCAATTTTCATCTGCTGGCGATCGGCATCGCCTTTCAGTGTCTTTACAACGCTGTTGCGGTGTCAATCGTGCGCCAGTTCGACCCTGCGCTGATGTGCGCGACGATCGCGCGCGATCGGCCCAGCCTGCTGACGCTGACCCCGACGATGATCCAGATGCTGCTCGATCACCCGCTGGCGGCAGACACCGATTTCAGCTCGATCCGCCTGACGCTCTATGCCGGATCGCCCATATCGCTCGGCCTGATCAAGCGGGCAATGGCGCAGATGCCGGGCAAGTTCATGCAGTTTTATGGCGCGACAGAAGCCGGTGGCGCCTTTTCCATCCTGCGGCCCGAAGAACATGACATGGCCGACGAATCCAGCCTGCAGTCGTGCGGTCGCCCGCTGCCGCTGATCACATTCCGCATCGTCGACCCGGCCGGCAACGATGTCCCGGAGGGTGAGCCGGGTGAACTGATCGTGCGGGCCCCGGCGATCACCGCAGGGTACTGGAAACAACCCGAAGCGACTGCCAAGGCGCTGCAAAACGGTTGGTACCGTACCGGCGACGTCGCGCGCCGCGATTCACGTGGGCTGTATTTCATCGTTGACCGGGTCAAGGACATGATCGTGTCGGGGGGCGAGAACATCTATTCCGCCGAAGTGGAAAGCGCGCTTTCCATGCACCCCGATGTCGCCGCGGTCGCGGTCATCGGCGTGCCGG
>CAITOD010000007.1 GCA_903893935.1 uncultured Sphingomonadales bacterium | reverse complement strand
GAGAAACACCGCCTTGATCGCGGTCTGCCACGGCCACAGGCTGAGCGGATAATAGCTGAGCGGCGTGTAATCCGCATTCAGCACCAAGGCCGGGCAATTCGACAGATGCCGACTGCTGCCATGCCCGGCAAACCCGGTATCCCCGACATAACGCGCAATATCAAACCGATCGGCGCCATCGCCGCTATGGGGCCTGGCCGCAGCCGCCCTATCCATCAGCGCCTTATGAAGCATGCTCCGGTCCGGCCATTGGTCCACGCAAGAGCCCCGATGCTCCCGCTGGGGGAGCCATGGGATACCCGCATGACCACTTCATGACGCATGCGCAGCTTGCACCACAGGTGCGAGTCGCTCGTCAAGCGTCATGGCGGGCTGTCATACGAATGGGCAGAATTTTCCACAGTTGCCGATGACCCGCGCGTGGGCCACGATGCACCCCTGCTGTGAAAGGCCGACGATGCATCTTTGCCGACTTGCCATGCCGATCGCGCTGCTGTGGAGTGCACGGGCCATGACCAGTGCCCACGCCGCAGAACCACCCGCCCCCACAGGCACCGAACACGTGTTCACGATCGCCAATTTCGCCACCGAAGCCGGCACCGTGCTGCCCGAGGCGCGGATCGTCTATGGCACGTATGGCACGCTCAACGCGGCCAGAGACAATGTGATCCTCGTCCCGTCGCATTACATGGCCGACTGGCACGGCTACGAATGGCTGATCGGCAAAGATCGTTCGCTCGATCCCGACCGCTATTTCATTGTCGCGACCGAAATGTTCGGCAACGGCCGGTCCTCGTCGCCCGGCAACACCCCCGAACCGCTCCATGGTCCGCGCTTTCCGGTGACCACGATCCGCGACAATGTCGAAGCGGTGCGGCGCCTGCTCGCGCAGACGTATGGCATCACGCATGTCCGCGCGGTGATCGGCTTTTCGATGGGTGGTCAGCAGGCGTTCCAGTGGGCGGTGAGCCACCCCGATTTCGCCGACCGCATTGTCGTGACCGCTGCCACCGCCAAGACTTATGGCCACGGCATTGTCCGCCTCGAAAGCCAGATCGCCGCAATCACCACCGACCCTGCATTTGCCGGGGGCGATTACACCGCGCAGCCGGCCAAAGGCATCGAAGCGTTCAATCTGGTGTGGACCGCGTGGCTCTACAGCCAGGAATGGTGGCGGCGCGAGCTGTGGCGCGAAGGCGCACCGCCCGGCACCACGTTCGAAAAAGTCCTCAACGACTATCGCACGCAGTTCATCCCCGGCGCCGATGCCAACAACCTGATCCTGCAAGCGCGCGCCTGGCAGCGCCACGACGTCGGCACCACGCCCGGCTTTGATGGCAACGCGGAAACGGCGCTGCGCTCGATCAAGGCCCCGGTGCTCTATATGCCCGGCGCCACCGACCTCTATTTCCCGGTCGAAGACGCACGCTACGAAGCCGGCTTCATCCCGCACGTGGTGTTCAAACCGATCCCCAGTCTGTGGGGGCATCCGGCGGGCGCCGCCGCCTCACCGGCCGACGCGAAGTTTCTGAACGACGCGATCAGCGATTTTCTGAAGTGAGGGGAAGCGTCAGAGCCTGATTTTACCAATCACCGCCCAGTTTGGCGATCCGGTCAAGCATGTCCTGCTTGGCCGCCGTCCGCCGGTTGCCGCTGTTGCGAGGCACTATGATCGGGCCGACAACAAGGCGCCTTTCAGCGATCGCCTCGCCCAGCGCGGCAAGACTGATCGCTTCACGCCGTGTTTTCAAGGTCTTGAACGCCATAGCTCTGTGCAGTCTCTTCTCGAATTCGGCGTTCCATATACGCGAGGTCCAAGCCGCGAGAAAGCCCGAACAACGCGAGCGCCTGATCGCGCATTTCAGGTGCTGACCCGGATGCGAATTGCCCCATCCTGTCCGCAACGAGGTCCTCGACCGCAATCACGGCAATGGCCCCCTGTTCACCTATCTCGATAATACGGACCATTTCGTGATCGGCAAGGCCATCGAGCAGCCGGCTGCCGACCACTTCGAAGCCAAGTGCCAGTTCAGGATGTATCCATCCGCGCGTCGCAAGTCCCGGTCCCGTCGGGCGGACAAACCCATGTCCCGCCAGCACCGCTTCAAATTCCGGCTGGAGCGAAGTTACCAGATCAAAGTCTCCGGTGTTCACCGCGCCTTGGGTGTAAAGCTCAACCGCCCCGCCGCCGACGAGGACTGGCGGGCGGAGGCCTTGCCGGTCCATTTCCGAGCTGACCATGGCAAGCTTGGCCAACGCTGCTTCAAACTGTGGACGCCAGCCAGTCATCACGCGCCGTTTGAAAGCGTAGCTGACGTCAATGGCCTCAAAACATCCACCTTACTTCGCGTAAGCCAGCACCAGGTCGTACAGAAACGCGCGGCCCTTCATCAGCGACGCGACTTCCAGGTGCTCGTTCAGCCCGTGGATGCCGTTGAGATCGGGATTGGCCCAGATGCCTGGCGCGCCGTAGGTCGGGATGCCGACCGCTTCGAGATAGATGCCGTCGGTCGCACCGGTCGACATCGTCGGCACCAGCGGCACGCCGGGGAACTCCTTCGCAACCAGCGCCTGGATCGGGTCGATCACTTTCGGGTCGAGCGGCGGGGCTTTGGCGAGCGGGTGGTCGGGGTCGTTGGTGGTGACGGTCACGCCCGGATCGTTGAACACTTTGGCCAGTTGCGCGCGGATTTCCTCGAAGCTGTGGCCGGGGAAAATGCGGCAATTGACTATCGCGCTGGCGCTTTGCGGCAGTGCATTGGTGGCGTGGCCGCCGCTGAGCATCGTGGCGACGCACGTGGTGCGCAAGGTCGAATGGATCGACCGGTCGTGGTCAAGCAGCGCGACTGCCGCCTTGAACGCATCGCTGCCGGGCGCAGCAGTGGCGACGGTGCGCATCGCCTCGCCGACCGGGCCCGGCTGCGTGACTGCGGCTTTGGCAAAGAACGCGCGCGTGGTGTCGTTGAGTTCGGCCGGGAAATCATAATCGCGCAGCCGCAGCAGCGCGTCGGACAACTGGTAAATCGCGTTGTCGCGCACCGGGATCGAGCTGTGCCCGCCCGGGTTGTGCGTCGTAACGGTGTAGTCCTGGCTCGCCTTTTCGCCGACTTGCACCGACATCACCGTCACGCGCCCGCCTTCGGTCACGCCTTTGCCATCGGTGCGTCCGCCGCCGCCTTCGTTGAGCGCAAATTCGGCGTCGATCAGGTCGCGCTTGTTCTGCGCCAGCCAGTGCGCGCCGTTGAACGCGCCGCTGGTCTCTTCACCGCACGTCAGCGCGAGCTTGAGCGTGCGGCGCAGGCGGACATGGCCGGCTTTGAGCCGCGCCAGGGTATCGACCCAGACCGAGGCCATGGCTTTGTCGTCCAGCGTGCCGCGCGCCCAGAAATAGCCATTCTCTTCGATCAGCGTGAACGGATCGCGCGTCCAGTCGGCGCGTTTGGCCTCGACCACATCGATATGCGCAAGCAGCAGGATCGGCTTTTCGGTCTTCGAGGTGCCCGGCAGCACCGCGACGAGGCCGCCTTCTTTGGGATGTTCGGGGGTGGCGAAATAAGTGATCTGGTCATCGCCGAACCCGGCCGCTTTCAGATGCGCGCCCATGCGCTGCGCGGCCAGCGTGCAGCTGCCGTTCGACAGCGCGGTATTGGTTTCGACCAGTTCCTTGTAGATGGCGCGAAACGCGGGCTCGGTCGGGTCTTCGGCGGCCACCGCCGTCTGCGTCATCAGCGCAGCGAGCGCGGCGCCGGCCAGAATGCGTGCGATCATCGTATCAGCTCCCCAAACAATCAAAAGGCGTAAGCGCGGATCAGGTCGCCCAGAAACTGACGCCCGGTCAGCAACGAGCGCACTTCGATCCGTTCATCGAGCCCGTGCACGCCATTGCCATCGGGATCGCCCCATAGCCCGGGCACGCCATACGTCGGGATGCCCGCCGCGGTCAGGAACGTGGCGTCGGTATAGCCATTGGCCATTTCGGGCGCGAGCACCACGCCCGGCCAGTATTTCGCCACCAGCCGCTGCGCCGGTTCGAGCACCAGCGGATCGAGCGGCGGCGGCGGCGGCGAGGGGCGCAGCGGGAGCAGCGCGGTCACGCTGACTTCGGGATCGCCGATCACGCGTTCGAGCGTGTGGCCGATTTCAGCGACGCTGTGGCCGGGAAAGATACGGCAATTGATATTGGCCTGCGCGCGCTGCGGCAGCGCATTGAGCGCATGGCCGCCTTCGAGCGTGGTCGCAACGCATGTCGTGCGGATGTTCGAATGCAGAAAGGCCTCGGTATCGACTTGCCACAAAGCCGCTTTGTCGGTCGGGTCGGCGGCCAGCGCCACCATCGCGCGGCCGGTTGCATCGTGCCGCGCGGCGCCCACCGCGCGGAAATAGGCGCGCGTGGTGTCGGTGAATTCGACCGGAAAGCTGTAGGCTTCGACGCGGTCGAGCGCATGCGCCAGCTGATAGATCGCGTTGTCGGGGCGCGGTGCCGAGCTGTGCCCGCCGCGGTTGCGCGTTTCGAGGCGGAAATTGGCAAACGCCTTTTCGCCGACCTGGATCGTCTGGGCCACGATCGTGCCGCCCGCGCTCACCGGCTTGCCGCTGGTGCGCCCGCCGCCGCCTTCGTTGATCGCAAAGGCGGCATCGATCAGATCGCGGCGGTTGGCGGCGAGCCATTCGGCGCCGTTGAACGCGCCATTGGTTTCCTCGCCGCACGTCAGCGCCAGTTTGAT
>CAITOD010000006.1 GCA_903893935.1 uncultured Sphingomonadales bacterium | reverse complement strand
GGCAGAGAATTCCGGAAACTCCGTGTGCGCCGCAAAAACTTCGTCAGCGTAGCGGTAGCCCAGGTTACCGAGAAACGCGATGATGTAATGGCGGAAGGGTTTGCCCGGCAGCGATGTCACGATGCCGGCATCTGATCCGTAATTGAAGGTGAGTCCGGTCTTGTGGGCGAAATTCACTTCCGCCTGCGCATTCACCGCGCGGATGTCCGTGCCATAATCCTGGCCATCGAGGTAGACATGGCCATTCGTGGGATTGATCCAGCGGTCCGCAACGCGCGACGGAATTCCGGCCCGGATGTCTTTTGCACCGGGGAAATTGGCCGTGGTCAGCGCGTCGTTAAAACCTTGTTCGGACAGCAGTTTTTTTAGGAACTCACGCGACGACTGCGAAAGCAATGCCGCCGTCACTGGCTCACCATTGGCGCCGCGCCAAAGTTCGCCCGGTCCGCCGTCTATCAGCCAGAACAAGCGCGCCACGTCGAAGGCCGTCATGTGTATCTGACCCGGGGTCCAGCCCAATCCGTCCACCGCCCGGGTCGCGTTGATTTGCAACGTGCCAAGGTTCAACTCGCGAAACTCGCGGTTGAGCGGGTCGAGTTCGTTTTTGTCATGCAACATTTTCAACAGGGCGCTCGTTGCGTGGTTGTCGCTGACGGTAATCATCGGGTCGAGCCAATCGCGGATTTTACGCGGCTCCGGCTTCGCGCCCGCGACGGCATAACTGTATTCCGTGTCGAGCGTCAGCTTGCCCGCATCAATCATTCGCATGACATGAAAGGCGACCATGCTTTTAAAGAGCGATGCCGGATAAGGTGCCATGAACTGATAGGCCGCGTTCGTGCGTCCCGGCACAATATCGTCGGCCTCATTTAGCGGTGGATTATTCGTCCAACCTTTGGTCGCAAGCTGATGGCCGTCCTCGGACGAAAAAGTCCCGCCATCAAAACGCTCTACATCCCAGCGAATGAAACGAACGCCGCTCGCACCTGCATCTTTGTCGAGCGGCACGATGAGTCCATCCGGATAATCGCGCGACAGCAAAACACAGGCGCGATCCACCATGCGCCCATCGGCGTCGAGTTGAATGACCGCGACATTGACATTGGGGGAGTGTGCAACTGTTTGGGCCACCAAACCAAGATGAGCTTTTACCGGCCGGTTCTCATTGCCGGCGCCAAAATCAACCACGCGCTCAAAGTGCGCGGCGCGTACCGAGTCAAGCAGCGCGGTTTCCAGTGGCGTAGAAGCATGGGTGGTCATGGTTTTCGTAAGTAATAACATGGCAAAAGCAAAGCCAACATATTTTCGCATATTAATCAGGCGAAGTTTCATGCCAAACCCGGCCGAATGCTATAGCCCATTTAGGGTGGTGCTTCCGGCGGGTTTTTAGGTGGACAATAAGGGCAATCAATTCATCATCAAAACTTTTAAGGAAACGATTAAAATCATGTCATCTGAAACCACCCCCGCCCAAGGCGATTCGCAGCGCCTCATGTCACTCGATGCGCTTCGGGGCTTCGACATGTTCTGGATTCTCGGTGCCGATTCGCTGGTCTATGCCCTGCACGGACTCGCCCAGACCGCGCCCACCAATTTCCTGGCAACGCAGCTCGACCATGCCGAATGGGAGGGCTTCCATTTCTACGACCTGATTTTTCCGCTGTTTGTCTTCATGATGGGCGTCTCAACCGTCTTTTCGCTGACTAAAATCATCGAACGCGAAGGTCGCGCCGCCGCCGTGAAGCGCGTCCTTAAGCGGGGAATTCTGTTGTTCGTCATCGGCTTGATTTATTCCGGTGGCTTTACGAACCCGTGGCCGGACATGCGTTTGATGGGCGTACTGAACCGCATCGCGCTCTGTTACACATTCGGCGGGCTGCTGTTCATATTCTTGCGGGTCCGCGTGCTCGCCGTGGTGGCGCTGGCGCTGTTGGTTGGCTATTGGGCGTTGCTCGCCAATGTTTCATTTCCCGATGTGCGCCCAACGCCGGGTGGCGACAGTGTCATTACCAAGGAAGCCGGGTTTAAAAGCGTTTCACAACTGAACATGGCCAGCACAAACTTGTTACGTGGTGCTTACATCCAAGGCGTAAACTTGACGGATTATTTCGACCAGAAATATCTGCCCG
>CAITOD010000005.1 GCA_903893935.1 uncultured Sphingomonadales bacterium | reverse complement strand
CGGTCGCCGGGGGCAACGACGCGCTGCGCGGCTTGCTGGGCCCCTATTTTGCGGCCCTTGAATCGCGCGCCGACCAGCCAGGCACAGTCGACGCGGCATTTCAGGCGGCGCAAGTGCTGGTGCGGCCCGGCGTCGCGCAGACCCAGGCGGTGCTCGCGCGGCAATTGTCGGCGGGCAGCGATCAGGCCGCCGACTTGTTCCGCCAGTCGCTCGCGCTCGACCGCGAAGTGCGCGTGATCGACCAGACGCTGGCGACGGCCGGGCGCGGCACCACGCCAGAAGAAACCGCCGCGATTGCGGCCACGGTCGTGCGCCGCGCCGCGCTGGCGGCCGAGCAGACCGAAGTCCAGGCGAAACTGTCGGGCTTTGCGCGCTATCTCGCTGTCAGCGATCTGACCGTGACGCTTGACGGCTTGCGCAAAGTGCTGCGTCCCGATGAAGCCTATTTCAAGCTGATCCAGGTCGATGACACCGACTATGCGTTCTGGATCGAGGCGGGCTCGGCGCGGTTGTACAAGCTGGCGACCAGCCCCGCCGCGCTCGAAGCGCTGGTCAACCAGACGCGCGACAGCATTGTCAGCTATGAAGGCAACCAGCTGGTCACCAGCCCGTTCGACCTTGCCACATCGCACCGCCTGTTCGAAACGCTGATGGGGCCGGTTGCGCCCGCGCTCGGGCGCGTGCGCCATCTGATTTTCGAACCCGATGGCGCGCTGCTGAAATTGCCTGCGGGCGTGCTGGTTACCGATGCGGCCGGGATCGACGCCTATAACGCTCGCCAGACGCGCGCCGATGCTGATGCCTTCGACTTTCGCGGCATCGCCTGGCTGGCGCGCGATCATATCATTTCGACTTCGGTTTCGGCGCATGCCTTCATCGATGTGCGCGCGGTCAGCGCGTCGCGCGCGCCGCACCGCTATCTCGGGCTCGGGCAAAATGCGGTGCCCCCGCCGGGTGTCGGGACAAGCGACGATCCCTGCGCCTGGCCCGCTTCGACATGGGAGCACCCGGTCAACGGCGCCGAACTCACGCTGGCTGCGCAAACGCTGGGTGGTGGCGGCAACCAGCTGATTACCGGTGCGGCGTTTACCGATACCGGTCTGATCGAGCGGCGCGATCTGGGCGATTTCCGCGTGGTGCAATTTGCCACCCACGGGCTGGTAACTGCACCGCGTCCGGGCTGCGCGGCCGAACCGGCGCTGGTAACCTCGTTCGGTCCGTCGCCTTCAAAGGGCCTGCTGACGTTCAGCGAAATCTTCAACCTGCATCTCGATGCCGACACCGTGATCCTGTCGGCTTGCGATACCGCGGGCGAAGCGAGCGTCGATGCCACGCGCGCGGCGGGCGTTTCGACCGGGGGCAATTTCGCGCTCGACGGGCTGGTGCGCGCGTTTGTCGGCGCCGGCGCGCGCAGCGTGGTGGCCAGTCACTGGCCGGTGCCCGACGATTTCAGCGCCACTTCGCGGCTGATGGGGGGGCTGTTCAGCGCCCCGCGCGATGAAGCGATCGGCGAAGCGCTGCGCCAGTCCCAAGGCAAGCTGATGGATGATCCGCTGACGTCGCACCCTTATTACTGGGCGGCGTTTGCGATCGTGGGGGATGCGGCCAAACCGATGACCACACCATGAGCGATGATCCCGACCTTGGCCGGTGGCGCCGGCTGGCGCGCCAGATCGGCGCTTTGCGGCTGGTGCTGGCGGG
>CAITOD010000004.1 GCA_903893935.1 uncultured Sphingomonadales bacterium | reverse complement strand
GGGTTTTGCCGCGGGGGTGGGGGCCGGGCGGCGTACGGCCGCTGCTGCGCCGGGGGATGCGACCGATATCGGTGCGCCTGAGGGCCGCGCCGCGCCCGCCGCGGGCTTGCGCGCAGAGGCGGCCCCGCGCGTGTAAAGCAGCAGGTCGCGCATCGCGAGCGGAGCCGCCGACAGAAACGGCCGGATGGCGCGGAAATTGCTGGTGGCGATATCGTAGCCGGCCTTGCGCAGCCAGTCAGCCGGCCGGTTGAGGATCGTGCCAAGATCGCGCATGACCGTCTCGCAGCGCAGCCCCGCTGCCATCGCACGCATGACCAGTTCATGATCGTGCCCGATCAGCCGATAGTCGGTTGAAAACCCGCCGATTTGCAGATAGGCGGTGCGGCGCACGAACAGCGGCAATTCGCGGATGTCGGTGCGGAAGAACTGATCGGGCACACTGCCGAGCACGATCGCGCGCAGTGCGTCCTTGCCCTGCGTCCCGCCAATCTGCGCCCCGCCGCCCGATGCCCCGCCGCCCGATGCCCCGGCGCCTGGAGCACCTGCACTGCGCAGGCGATGCAAATACGCGAGCAGATGCGCCCCGCTGGCGTGGGCCGCGTGCTGGAGCGTCGCCAGCGCATCGGGCACAACGGTTGCACCTTCCCACAGGAAATGGACGAAATCGCCCGAGGCTTCGCGCGCCAGCAGATCGAAGGCAGCACCCGCATCGAGATCATAGGCCTCGACCACGCGGACCGTGATCCCCTGCATGCCGGCGAGCGCCCGGGCTTCATCGACAATATCGCTGCGCTCCGAATCGATCCCCAGCAGGACTTCGTGCGGCCGGCAGGTCTGCGCCGCCAGGCTCGCCAGCGTTGCCGCCAGCGCGGGCAGATCGCCGGTGCAATAGATGCACACCGAGGTCGCCGCCGCTGCGCCATCGGGCACGGCATCCGGTTCGGCAGGGCGGGTCTGTGCCAGCAGGTCTTCGCGCAAGGGGCCGCCCAGCTGGCGGTGAAAACACTGCCATATGCGCAAGTTCTCGGTGTTGTCGAAGCTCGGGCGCGGGACATAGCCGCCCAGTTGCAAGGCTTCTTCCAGCCGGTCGCCCAGCGCTACGGGGTGCGGATCGCACAGCACATGGCCGTGGTCTTCGGCCACGATCAGTTCGGCATTGCCGCCGACGTCGCTTGCAACACAGGGAATGCCGCAGATCGCGGCTTCGTAAACGGCCATCGAGCTGTTTTCGATGATCGAAGGCATCACCGCCAGACGCGGGCCGCTGAGCAGATACTTGACCGCATCGTATTGCTGAAACTCGGTCAGGATCTGGACTTGGGTGGGCCAGTCGGCGCTGACCATCCGCAAGTAGTCGCCGATTTCGAGATCGGGATGCGAGGGCATCCGCCCGCCCTCTTTGCCCATGAAAGTAATCCTCGGCGGCAGCGCCACACCCTTGCGGATCAGCCGGCGGATCGCCTGGCAAAACACGAACAGCCCCTTGCGCAATTCCAGCCGCCCGAAGAACACGATTTCGTCGATCGGCACGCGCGTGCCGCCAGCCAGATGCCGCTCCGCCATCAGCGGCTCGAGCCGGTCGAAGGTCACCACATTGGGTTGCACGAACGTGCGCGGCCGGGGCAGGGCATAGCCCTGGCTTGCCATCCAGCGCAGCAGATGCAGGCTGCCGCCGACCACCACATCGGCCAGTTCCACGCTTTGCCGCTCGGCCTGGATCTTGACGAGGTCGTCGATCTTTTCGACGAAGTGCCCGCCATACAGGCGGTTCCACATCCATGGCGACGATGTCTTGACCACAAACAGCGTCTCGGCAAAGGCCAGACCCTGCCGTTTGGCCTGCAGGCACAAATAGGCCGAACCGCGCCATTCCGACACGTGGACCACATCCATCGGATTGTCGATCAGCCAGCGCAGCATATTATAAGGTGCATGCAGCCAGCCATCGGCGCCGGTCTGCAGCTTTTCGTGCGCTGCGTAATTCGGCACCGGCACGAGCGTCACGCCCTTTTGCGCGTAGTCCTCGATCCAGTATTCGATCGTGTGCGTTTCGACCGTGGAACCGCGCAGATAGAGCGCGGTGACATCGAACCCGGCCTTGGCCAGCATAAGCGCGAGCGAGGCATAAGTATTGCCGATGCCGCCGTTGCGCACCGGCCCGGCGATCTGTTCGGTGGCGATGCAGATTTTCGCGCGCGGCGCCGGATCGGGCCAGGCGGCAAACGATGCCAGGCTGGGCAATTGCATGGCCCAGGCGTCGGCGGCGGCAACCTGCAGATCGTCCAGCGCACCGTCGCGTCCGAGGCACAACAGTCGCTCGATCTCCGAACCTGGCAGCGCCAGAGCATCGGCAGAAGATTGCGCAGTCTTGTCGGCAGGCGGCATCGCACTCACATTCATATGGTTTCTGGCTGGCATTCGGTTTCTGGCGGTTTCTGGCTGGCAATGGCGCGAGCGCCGCGAATTTCTTGACGAAAAATTGACAAGGTCCGGAAGCGCGGCACGCTCTCTTATGGCGGCTGTATGGCACTTTGATGTCAGGCAGGCGCGCGCAGCAGCGTGCAACGCGCCATCTGCGTGGCGGTTGCCATGCGACGTGGTGCGGGGCCAAATCCGGCCTTTTGCGCGCTGTCCGGCCAGCCTTTTGGGCGCTTTCCAGGTTGCATCGATCGGATGGGGTATGGGCACCCCAGGGGCGCCTCGCACACCTTGATGGCGGTTCGTCGCGACGGTCAGCTTTCTGTCACAAAACTTGCACACTTAACTGCTCAACGGCGTCCATCTGACGCCTGTCTTCTGGTTCCTGGGGTCTGCGCGCTGGCGCTGCCAATGCCGAGGGCAATATCGGGATATACTATGCGACTTGTGTGCCCTGAACCTGAACACGCCGGGCATGTGCCAGTGCCGGGCGCGGCATCGGTGACCATTCCAGTTATCGGGCCAGTTGCCGGGCCAGTTGCCGGGCGGGCGCTTCGCCGCGCGGGTTTGTGCCTGACCGTTGCCGGTTTTGCGCTGGT
>CAITOD010000003.1 GCA_903893935.1 uncultured Sphingomonadales bacterium | reverse complement strand
CGTGAAACCGCACGCCGATCGTGGCGGCCGCAGCGATGCTGTCATCGAGCGTGACGCCATCGGGATAGAGATAGAGATGGTCGGAACTGAGCGTGCAGCCCGACAGCGCGAGTTCGGCAAGCCCCAGCCGGGTCGCGGCATAGACATCTTCGGGCCGGTAGCGCGCCCAGATCGGATAGAGGCATTTGAGCCAGCCGAACAGCGATGCATTGGCAGCACCGGGCACCGCGCGGGTGAGCGACTGGTAGAGGTGGTGGTGGGTGTTGACGAGCCCGGGCGTAACCACGCAACCGCGCGCGTCGATCACGGTGTCGGCCGCTTCGATCAACTGCGCGCAGTCGCCGGTCGGCGCCACCGCCAGGACCACGCCATCGCGGAACGCGACCGCGCCATCGGCAATCTCGCGACGAGCCTGGTCCATCGCGACCACGCAATCGGCGTTACGGATGACCGTCAGTCCCATGCGGTCATTGCGGCGGCGTTTCGGCATAGCGGTCCCAATGGGCGAGCAACTGGTCGATGACCCTGGAGCCGACGCGATACAGGTTTTCCAGCGCCGAATGCATACCTGCATAGCCTTCGTTCTCGCGCAGCAGATAGTCTGCCGCCGCGATCCCGGGCGGGGGCATCGTGTAATTGCTGCCTGCGCGCAGCACCATCACCCGGTTGCGATCGGCACGGCCGGCGGCCGACAAGTATTCGAGCGCCTGCATCGTGCCGGTTTCTTCCATCGCCGAGGTGACGAATTGCCCTTTACCGCGCGTCCAGAACTTGACCCAGTCGGTCGCCCACGCGGTCATCCGCGCGCCGTGCCAGAACGTCATCGCGGCGAGCTGGTCACCCTTCAGCACGAACGGGGCCCGTTGCGCCAGCGGGAAACCGGTAAAGCGTGCGCGTTCGCGGGCAATCGCCGGATCGTCGGGCAGCACCATGTCGCTGGTCAGCGTATAGGCCCAGTCGGCAAGTTTCGGATTGAGCTCGAACATCTCGCCATTGATGGCCGGGTCGGCCGGGGTCGGGTCGTTGGGCCCTTTGCGGTGCAGCGGAAAATAGCCGTATTTCCAGTCCTTTGGAATTTCGCGCGGATCGATCTCGTGCGCAAGGTCGCCATCGACGAGGTAATGCGCCCATGCCGTCGATCCGATCGAGGCCCGATGCGGATCGATCCCGGCGATGCCCGCGACCAGCCAATAGGCATGCGATACGTCGAAGCGCGGGTCGAGCCCGAGCGCCAGCGTGGCCGTGGCCGAGCGGATCGAGCCCATGCCGGTGACCATGCCCAGCACGCCGGTTTGCGGGTTGTAAAACAGATCGTGATGCGATTGCGGGAAGGCGATCCGCGTATCGAGCTGGCGGCGTTCCTTCCACAGCTGGAATTCGCCCGGCGCGTCGCCGCTGTCCTTGCCGATCTCGAACATGGTGACGATCACCACTTTGACCGGCAGGCTTTGCGCGCAGGCTGCACCGGGCTGGCAGGCGAGCACCGCCGCAAGGCGTGACTGGTCTGGCTGCGCGCCCGGCTCGGCCGATGCGGGGCTGCCGGATGCGCAAAGCACACAGGCAAATCCCAGCGCGGCCAGACTGAAACGACGCAAGGCGTGCTCCATGGGTACTCTTTTTTGCAGGGATTCCGCTGGTCCCGGGGGCGGCAGAGG
>CAITOD010000002.1 GCA_903893935.1 uncultured Sphingomonadales bacterium | reverse complement strand
GTCGCCGCCTGGATCGGGGTGAAAGCGCCGTAATCGAGATAGCTTTTGACGCGGGTGAGCGCGGCAATCAGCTGGCGGTTGCCCACGGCAAAGCCGACGCGCCAGCCGGCCATCGAAAACGTCTTGCTCATGCTGGTAAATTCAACCGCGACATCGCGCGCGCCGGGCACTTCGAGAATCGAACGCGTCGGGTTGCCGTCGTAATAGAGCTCGGAATAGGCGAGGTCCGACAGCACCCACACTTTGTTGGTACGCGCCCAGTCGACCAGGCGTTCGTAAAACGCGAGATCGACAGTCTCGGCAGTCGGGTTCGAGGGATAATTGACAATCAGCACCGACGGACGCGGCACGCTGTAGCGCATCGCGCGATCGAGCGATTCCCAATAGCGGTCGTCGGGCGTGGTCGGCACCGAGCGGATCGTGGCACCGGCAATGATGAAGCCGAAGGTATGGATCGGATAGCTGGGATTGGGCGCGAGCACGACATCGCCGGGCGCGGTGATCGCGTTGGCAAGGCTCGCAAGGCCCTCTTTCGAGCCCAGAGTCATCACCACTTCGCTATCGGGATCGAGCTCGACGCCAAAGCGGCGCGCGTAGTAATTGGCTTGCGCCTTGCGCACGCCGGGAATCCCGCGCGACGCGGAATAGCCGTGCGCCGAGGGTTTTTGCGCGACTTCGCACAGCTTGTCAATCACGTGCTGCGGCGGCGGCAGATCGGGATTGCCCATGCCGAGGTCGATGATATCCCGCCCTTCGGCGCGTGCGGCCGCGCGCATGCCGTTGACTTCGGCAATGACGTAAGGCGGCAGGCGCTTCATGCGATAGAATTCTTCGTCCACGAGGCTGGGGTCTTTCTCCAAAGGGGCAGGATGGTACGATCGGGGCCTTACGCCAAACCGCGCGATTAGGAAACCGTCCGGCGCCTGCATCGCAAGCGGTGGCAAAGTCGGCCGCGCGGGTCTAAAGAAGCGGGCCAAGCGGAAAGGGACAGAGATGGACACCAAAGGCAACGAACCGCCCGCGATCGACCAGACGCATGTGATCGAAGATCTGGTGCGCCAGCAGGGTGAGGCGTTGCAGGCCTTGTTCACGCCGTTCATGCCGACTGTGCAGAGCACCCCGCCCGATCCCGCCGACTTGCAGCATTGGGCGATGTCGGCGGCCAAGCTGCAGAAAATGTGGCTCGATTTCGGCGCCGAGCAGGCGGGCCGGATGGAACCGCTGCTGACGCGGCTGGGCAATCCCGCGCTGTGGACGAACTGGGCCAACGAGTGGTTCAAGCAGCTGCCGCTGGCGCGGCCCGAGGCGCAGGCAAAATTGTGGGAAGACAGCGTGGCGCTGTGGAGCGCGGTGATGACCCAATATGCCGGCGCGATGACGCCCCTGCCCGGCGACGAGGTGCCCGAACTGCCGCGCCGCGATCGCCGCTTTGCCGATCCCAAATGGCGCGAACAGCCGGTGTTTGCGCTGATCCACCAGACTTATCTGCTGCTGTCGGAACGGCTGAACGCGATGGCGCAGGACATTGCGGGCCTGCCGCCCGAACGCGCCGAACAAGTGCGGTTTGTTACGCGCGTGATCACCGAAGCGCTGAGCCCGGCCAATTTCCCGCTCACCAACCCGCTGGTGATCGAACGCACGCTGGAAACGCGCGGCGAAAACCTCGTGCGCGGCGCCGAACATCTGCTCGCCGACTTGCGCAACGGCCAATTGAGCCACACCCGCCACGATGCCTTTGTGGTGGGCGAAAACATTGCCGCGACACCCGGCAAAGTGGTGCACGAGACGCCGCTCTATCAGCTGATCCAGTACACGCCGACGACCGCCGAGGTGATCGCCACCCCGCTGGTGATCTTTCCGCCGTGGATCAACCGGTTCTACATTCTCGATCTCAATCCGAAAAACAGCTTCATTCGCTGGGCTGTGGCGCAAGGGCTCAGCGTGTTCGTGGTGTCGTGGAAGTCGGCCGATGCGAGCATGGCCGATCTGACCTGGGACGATTATGTGCTGGCGCAAGTCGATGCGATCGACGTGGTGCGCACGCGGCTTGCGGTGCCCGCGGTGCACACGATCGGCTATTGCGTGGCCGGCACCACGCTGGCGGCGACGCTGGCGCTGCTGGCGCGACGCGGGCAGGCCGACAAAGTTGCCACGGCGACGTTTTTCACCGCGCAAGTCGATTTCGAGCTGGCGGGCGATCTCAAGAATTTCATCGACGACGCGCAATTGCGCATGCTCGAAAATATCGCCCAGGACGGCACGCTCGACGGGCGTTACATGGCGGCGACGTTCAACCTGTTGCGCTCGTCCGATCTGGTGTGGAACTATGTCGTCAACAATTACCTGCTGGGCGACGACTATCCGGCGTTCGACTTGCTGTACTGGAACGGCGATACCACCAACCTGCCGTTCCGCTGGCTGCATACCTATCTGACCGAGCTCTATCGCGACAACCGGCTGGTCGTGCCGGATTCGCTGGTGGTCGATGGCACGCCGATCGACCTCCATCGCATTGCCACGCCGTGCTATATCCAGGCCGGGCGGCAGGATCATATTGCACCTGCACAAAGCGTGTGGAAATTGACCCGGCATCTCGCCGGATCGTGGAAATTCGTGCTCGCCGGATCGGGGCATATCGCCGGCGTGGTCAATCCGCCGCAATCGGGCAAATACCAGTACTGGCTCAATCCCGGCGATCCGGCGACGCTCGATGCGTTCATCGCCGGCGCGCACGAGACCAAAGGCAGCTGGTGGCCCGACTGGATCGCATGGATCCGCGCGCACGGCGATGCACATGTGCCCGCCAAGGGTCGCCGAGTCCCCGGCGGGCGCGGCGACAAAGTGATCGAGGACGCGCCGGGACGCTACGTCAAGCAACACTAACCGCTTGAATTGACAGATCTCTTCCACCGGGCGAGGCGGTATTGTGCACTGCACAATACCGCTTGACTTCGCACCTGCACTTGCCTTATTTCCGCGCTGCAGCATAGAGTCGGAAGGCCCATGGCGCCGGCCCGATCGCAGCACGCAAAGGAGCAAGGGACAATGGTCGAACCCGTCGAGCAAGGCACCCGGACTGCAGCCCGCAAGGCCGCATCCAGCAAAGCTGCCCGCGACAGCGCCAAGATCGCTCCCGAAGCCCCGCAGCAGGCACCAACCGCCGTCACGCCCGTTGCAGCCAGGAAGCCCGTTGCCGTCAAAAGCACGGAAGACGGCGGAAAGAAGATTGCCGCGAAATCCGCGACCAAGGCGTCCCAGGCCAAAGCTTCGGCAAAGTCGCCCGAAGCTCCGGCAAAAACGCCCGACATTGCGGTGCCCCAGCCCGAGCCGGTGGCAACCCCGGTTGAGGCCCCCGCACCCGTCGCAGCGGCGCCCGAAGTCACCACAAGCCAACCTGCCAAACCCGAACAGCCCGTCGCTGCCAAGCCCCAACACGCCGCGCCGAGCCCCAAGAAGGAAACCCGTACCATGACCACCACGCCCACCACCGAATACGCTGAAAAGTTCCAGACCGCGATCAAGGACGCTTCGGAAAAGGCCAAGGCCGCTTTCGAAAAGAGCCAGGCCAGCTTTGGCGAAATCGGCGAATTTGCCAAAGGCAACGTCGAAGCTCTGGTCGAATCGACCAAGATCCTCGCCACCGGCCTGCAGGAAATGAGCAAGGGCTATCTGGCTGAAAGCAAGACCACGCTGGAAACCCTGACGGCCGAAATGAAGGAACTGGCTGCGGTCAAGACG
>CAITOD010000001.1 GCA_903893935.1 uncultured Sphingomonadales bacterium | reverse complement strand
CCAGCGGAAATTGGTCGGCCCCAGCCGGAACACCGTGCCGTCATCGATCATCCCGCCGGTTTCGTGGCACATCGCGGTATAGACGATCTGCCCGACGGCGAGCTTGGTCATGTCGCGCGTCACGGCCAGATCCATCAGCGCCTCGGCATCGGGGCCGGTCACTTCGAACTTGCGCAAAGGCGACAGGTCGATCAGCGCGGCACGCTGGCGACAGGCCCAGTATTCGGCGATCGCGCCATGATTGGTATAAGCCGTGGGCAGCCAAAACCCGCGATAATCGACCATCTGGCGGGTGAGAGCTGCGGTGCGCGGGTGAAATCCGGTCTCGCGGGTGAGCCGGGCGGGTGCGTCTGGTGTCATGCGATGGGCATTGCCGGCCACGGGCGCGGCACTCCTGTCATAGAGGCGGACGTGGATGTCGGTCGGGTTCCAGCCATTGGCCGGATCGATATCGTCGGGGCACGACGACGAGGCGCAGACCAGATCGGTCAGCGCGCGCAACAGCACATAATCGCCCGGCCGCGACCACGGCTCGTCGCTGCTGATCGTTTCATCGGCGCCGACGAACGTGTTGTAGAAGAAATTGATCGCCGGCCAGCCCGCGCGCGGCGCCACCCCGTGCGGGGCCAGCGCAAGGTTGAAATTTTCGGTGCAATTGGCGTGCCCCGGATAGCCCTGGTCTTCGTAATACTTGGCCGAGCACGCGAGCAGAAAGGTATCGTGGCGCCCGACGGTATCGGCCACCACTTCGACCAGCGGTCGCATCGCCGCGTCGAAATAGCGCGCGTGCAAGCCGGGCGTGGAAAAGCTGCGCCCCATCAGCGTGCGCGTGACTGTCGCATCAAGCCCGGATTCGACCCCGCGCTCGAGCGCTTCGGCATCGAACGCGACAAAATCCGAACATTGCCGCCCCGCGACATCGATGATCTGGATATAGTCGCCCGCGCGCACGCGATAGGCGCGGGCGGTCGCCGCGGGCACGCGCAGATCGAGCAAGGGCTCGGCCAGCGGCGGGGGCAAGTCGCTTGCCGGGTCGGCGCGCGCGATTTCGACATGGAGATCGGTCGGCGCATCTTGCGCATCGGGCGCCATCGGCGCGCCGGGCGCCTTGATTGTGACCGCGATCGGCGCTTCGGCGGTGAACCGGTATTCGGCGCCCGCCGCATCGCCGAACAGCGCGGTGGTTTCCTCGCCTTCGGCGGTGTGGCGCACCAGCACGCCGGGTTGCAGGCCTTCGGGATCGACGATCCGCACGCGGTCGCCCGGTGTCAGCGCGAACCGCGCCTCGCCCCCGCCGGGCACGACCAGCAATCGCGCGGGCAACCGGGTGTCAGCGGGCGTGGCGCTGGCCATTGTGCCGGCCCGCGATCAGACCGTGGTGTCGCTGGTGGCCAGGAACGCTTCGAGCGAATCGTCGAGCGCTTCCATCCAGCGCGTGTGGTGGCGCGGGCTCAGCGTGCCGGTCAGCACCGAGCGGTACGACTGGTTGCGATAGCCCATGATGTCGTGTTCCTTGTCGTGTTCCCACTGCTTGAACAGCGCGGCGACCGCTTCGGTATCGAGACTGGGGTAATCGGTTGCTTCGATCAGCTGGCGCACATAAGCCGCCTGGAAATCGATCATCATTTCGGGATTGGCGGCGGCCTCTTCCTGCGCCTGCCATTCGGTCATGCTTGCCACGCGGGCATCGGCCTCGGGCACCGCGATTTTGCCGAGGATAATGTCGCGCACAAACCACGCTTGCGCGTCGAACATGTTGAACGTGAAGAACTGGTCCTGCATGCCGACGTAAAACAGCGCGGGATTGTCGTGCCACACCACGCCCTGCCACAAGTTGCCCGGATAGAGCCGGTTGTGCGTCACCAGCCGCAGATCGTCGGACAGGAACGGGAAATGGTGCAGATAGCCGGTGCACAGCACGATGCCATCGACCGTTTTCGAGCTGCCGTCGATGAAATGGACCGTCTGGCCTTCGACTTTGGTCAGCAGCGGGCGCTGCGAGAACTGTTCGGGCCAGTCAAACCCGAGCGGGCGCGTGCGATAGCTGAACGTGACCGAATTCGCGCCATATTTGATGCATTGCGTGCCGATGTCCTCGGCCGAATAGGAACTGCCGACGATCAGCACGTCTTTGCCGGCAAATTCGTCGGCCGAGCGGAAATCGTGCGCGTGCATCACGCGGCCGGGGAAGGTCTCGATCCCCTCGAACTGCGGCACGTTGGGCGTCGAAAAATGGCCCGATGACACGATGACGTGGTCGAAGGTCTCTTCATAGGTGGTGTCGGCTATCAGATCCTTGACGCGCACGGTGAACAGCTTGCTCGCCTCATCCCACGACACCCAGCGCACCGGACTGTTGAAGCGCACGTAAGGCCGCACGCCGGCCTTCTCGACACGGCCCATGATATAGTCGTGCAGCACCGCGCGCGGCGGGTACGAGGGGAT